>CAVEKJ010000034.1:0-12610 GCA_963616205.1 Prevotella sp. | reverse complement strand
ACGTTAGATTAAGTAGTAAAACCTACAACAAAATAAAATATAAAAACTAAAGTCGCAACAAAGTTGCTCCAACGGGAGAAAAAATGTAAACCAAAATAACAAAACAGGCGGCTGCGGCTCCGAGGAGCTTTAAGGAGGTGAAAACAAAACTCCCAACAAAAAAATTAAGTCGCAGCCAGGCTGCTCCGACGGGAGAACAAGTGTAAAACAGGTAATGCAATGTTCAATTAAGATGTACCTGAAATATCGGTATCCGCAGTATGTGAAAGTAGGACAAGCCGGTCCCTGCTGCTGTGGCATTGCATTGCCCTTTTACAACAAAGCGTACTATACCATATGCAGACAGCAGAAACTGAGAATCAATTCATATCAAATTCCTTTCTTGATTGATTTGTTTTTGTCGTATTTTTCATAGTTTTCCATAACTCCTTTATATGGTGTAAAAATCTCCTGTAAAAAACAGTTTCGCGCTGTCTGCATATGGTATGGTACGCAACACATTAAAACTCAACAAAAAAACAACAAAAACAAAAAAGGAGAACTTTTATGAACAGCAAAACTATAACTCTGACCCAGACTTCACTCAAACAGCGGCGGGAGAACCTTCGTAAAGCTCATACAACAGAACCTCTGGCAATCTGCAACATCATAGAAAAGATCGTCCGGATGCCATTTTCGGATTTCATGTTCTGCCATCCGGAGGAATATATCTGTGTCATGGAAGAATTTACCAATCACACCCAGAAACGGGATTTTCCGGAAATCCCAACAGGACTGGCTTTTCGTTTCATTGTAGAGCAGACAGGAATGTCTCCGTTTGCCCGCATTGCAACAGAAGAAGAACGGCTCATTCGAAAACAGCTTCTGAATGCTGTCTATCAGCCATTCCTGGATATCTTCGATATAATCATTCATAATCCCGGCGATCCATTTCATGGCACGATCCAGACACCTGAAGACCTGCTTCAGAGTTCTTCCTGGCGGTATGTAAACACGATCCGTTCCACGCATCTCATCTATGGCAACAAGCAGGGGATTCCTCTTCAGGAACGGATACAGCGTATAGAAAATTCCAAAACTTACAAGGCAAATTTCTATTGTTACAATATGAGACAGACACCTCCTGCCATGATTCCCTCTGAACTTGGGTATTCATTCTGCCTGTTTCTGCACAACACAACCTTCCGTGACTATCTTGACTGTCTGAAAAGTATGTCTCTGACAAAGATCACACCAACAAGAAACCTCTATACCAGACTGAAGCAGTCCCACACCGGTTATAGTCAGGATGCTGCTATCCTGGAATACTATGCCTCTGAAGATCTGGATTTTGACCGGGCATATTTTGAAAAAGGCCTTTATGCCCTGTTCATCTATCCTATGGCACAGGTATATGCCGCACTGGCGAAAAAGAGTCTCAAAGCCACCAGGCACAACTAACACATGGCTGTGCCCACCAGAAATAAACATCACATCTCAACAAAAGAAAGGAACATAACACTATGAAAATGAACCCTTATAATATGCCACAGATCATCAAGGAAACCAGTGATGGTTACTTCCACCTCTCCGTGCTGGATGACCTTCTCTCCCAAAGGGAAATCTACTGCCTCGGAGAAATAAACGCAGACTCTGCCGGCAGCCTGATCCTGCAGTTTCAGTACCTTGCAGCCCAGGATCCGGAAGCGGAGATCACCCTTTACATCAACAGTCCCGGAGGATCTGTCGCTGACGGACTGGCTCTCTATGACATTATGCAGACCATTCCCTGCCCGATCCACACTGTGTGTATGGGAACTGCTGCCAGCTTCGGAGCACTTCTGTTCACCGCTGGTGACACCAGAGAGATTTTTCCTCATTCAAAGATCATGATACACGATCCTCTAATCGCAGGCCAGGGACTGACCGGAAGTGCAACACTTCTGCACACAAAAATAGATTCCCTTATGGAAACCAGGCAGATCCTTGGAGAACTTCTGGCCCGACACACCGGCAAAACGCTGGAGGAAATCTACGAAAAAACAGCTCAGGATACCTGGTTTACCGCCTCAGAAGCAGTGGATTTCGGCCTGGCTGACAGGATCATTGAAACCTCAGAAACAAAATCCACAACAAAATCATCAGAAGAAAAAGGAGATCAGAACAATGACTAATAAAGCAATGATTAATAAAACTACAAATCTTATGAAACCGGTAAGCAGCACTCTGAGCGACAATCACCGCATCCTGGCCCAGGGCCGCTACATAAACAATAATACCTGGCAGACAGGCATCAACAACAATGACCTGATCATTGGGGTCAGTGGTGCCGGAAAAACCAGAGGATATGTAATCCCCAATATCCTCCATTCCAACGAAAGCATGATCGTTGTAGATACCAAGAATACCCTTTCCCGGAAGCTGTCCCCACATCTGAAAAAGAAAGGCTATGAAGTCTGGAACCTGAACTTTGCAAAAATGGATCAGTCTCCTATGGGATACAACCCTCTCTCCTGCATAGAACATTACTCAGACCAGTCCTATCCTTACAATACGCAGGACATTGAAATGCTTGCCGAATATCTCTGCCCGATCGAATGTGACAAAGATCCGTTCTGGGATTATTCCGCAAGAATGTTCGTGGCAACACTGATCGCCTATGTCATGGAAGCCCTCCCTGAAAATGAAAAACATCTCGGCTCCGTGGCAGAACTTCAGGAATTTATGGCAAAACCTATCTTCAAAAATCTTATATCCGAATGGGGTGATGCATTTCCGGAAAGCTATGCCCTGCAGAAATGGAAACTTTACAAAGGCACAGATTCTGCGGACAAAACTCACGCCTGCATACGCATGTTCGTAGGAGAAAAACTCAGCTCCTATTCCACAAAAGGAGCACACAAAATGTTCTCCAATCCCCATCAGATAGACCTCCGTTCCCTGGGGCGCCGAAAAATCGTTCTGTTCATCAATGTGAGCGATACGGATCGTTCCAATGATAAACTGCTGAATCTGCTTTACTCTCAGGCCCTTCATGAGCTTTGTGACCTTGCAGACAGCTCCCCTGACGGACGGCTCAAAGTCCCGGTACGGTTTATCATGGATGACTTTGCAGCCAATGCAGTGATCCCTGATTTTGATAAGGTCATCTCTGTCGTCCGCTCCAGAGAAATCTATGTAAGTCTTATCCTCCAGAGTCTTTCACAGCTTGACTCCATGTATGGAAAAGACCGTGCCATGACCATCATCAACAACTGTGATTCCTGCCTGTACCTTGGCGGACAGGATGTTGACACCGCCCGCTACATCGCCGTAAAAGCCAACAAAACAGCAGACAATGTCCTGAACCTTCCCATCGATACTGCTCTGCTTTTCATCAGAGGCCAGAAACCTCAGCAGGTTACGAAATACAGGCTGGAAGAAGATCCTCTGTATCTCGAACTGGCCTCCGCTTCGGCGACTGACAACATGGCAGCAAAAGCCCCGGCCATCCATCCAAAAGAAACTTCCACAAAAGGCACTGAACTGGCAGATGTGGTATACTGATCTACAAAAGATCAAAATAAAAAATACACTACACACTATAAAATAATACAAATAAAAAGGAGAATTTTATTATGGCTAAATATACAGGAAAAGTTAAATATTTAAACAAAGAACATGGTTTTGGATACATTTCATTATGCGAAGATCCAAAATGTGAGCATGGTGATATCCGCTTCTCTGTCAATGATCCGAACTGTCAGTCTCTCCGTCTCGGTGATATCCTTACCTTTGATATCAAACCAGGTACCGGCATCAGCAAAAACGGAAAACGCTGTGAAGTTGCCGTTTCCGTCCAGTTAGAAGAAACGGTTTCCAGACCATTGACAAATTACTTCCAGAACAAAACAGATGAGGAATCGACTCAGGCAACGGAAGAGCTGAAACAGACAATCTGCGATGCAATTTCCAGAAAGACCGGTGCTTCCTGTGAGATCCACTTCTACGACCGAAAAATGCCTTTCCGATACGATCCGGACTCCGATAATCCATGGCTCATCGGACGTCCTCTTTGCTCAATCTATACAGGAACCAAACTGATGCAGGCAAATATTCGTACAGAATCTCTCTTTACTAACACCATTTCCGGAAAAGACAGCTACATGCACGCAGGATCAAATACGCCAAATTCCCGTCGTGTAATCCCCATTCCAAAATATGGCTGCCCAAGCTTTTTCATCAGCAGAGATCTCTGTTTCCTGATGATCGAATTTGCCTGCCGTTCCGGTATCAACCTGTCCTATTATGAGATCATCTTTGTAGATAACAGCAGAACCTGCGTATATACCATGACCCTGAGCAAGCTCCAGCAGCTGATCCAGTCCGGATACAACCATGACTCCCTGGGAGAATATCCAAGTAAACCAGACTACAAAGGAAACAGTGGTATGCGCTATCTTCTTCCAGTTGATGCATTTGAGAAATTTCCGATCACCAAATAAAGCAAAATCCCCTGCGTATTGCGCTTTGACGCAACCCCGCAGGGGACTTCTTTGAGAGCTTATCTTTTGCCCATTTTAGTCATATATCAGTCAGGTCAAGAATCAATCCTGCCGTTTCTCTTCCTCTTCTTCAAGAGTTCCCTGCAGTCTCCTCTCCTCCTCTTCTTCATCCCAGCACAACATCCCCTTCATTTCTGCAATGATACGTTTCTGATCTTCCTCAGCATAGGGATCATAATCCCAGTTCAGAATCGTCCTGCTCAGCTCAATATTGTCTTTCACCTGTTTTATCTTTTCCGGATCTCCGTCAAGTTCTCCCGTATTCAGCACATGCATCCCAAGGAGCCGTACTCTCTGAACCTGGCTTAATACTTTGATATACTTTTCTACATTAAAGATGTTTTCCATGAGATTCTCATCACACATCTCACACATCAGCGCATCAATTTCATTTGTTTCCGCTTCCAGCACTTCACAATCATCTGGCACTTCACACATTTCCATTTCCATAAATGCATTCACGATCGATTCTTCTGTTTTTTTCACTTATTTGCCTCCTTTGTCTGTGTAATATTATTAGAATTCTCTTGTCCCTACAAACACTTCATAAATCCTTTGATATCTGTATCCTTTTTTCACAATTGTCGAATCAGGAATTATAACTTTTAAGTCCACCAGCTGATTGATTATTTTAGATACAACATTTGTGGATACACCGGATAATTGCTGTACTTCTTTTTTAGTAAATACGATCTGTTTCATGATAACCGGCATGATCCGATATACAGAATTACCTTTTATTGCTTTTATGGTTTCCATATCTTCTCTGTATATTTCTTTAATTTTTTCAAGTTTATAAATATATCCATTACACTGGTCGATCACACACTGTAAAAAGAATTTTATATATCCGGATACGTTTCCCCTTCTACATTCCATAAGATTTCTTTGATAAGATGGCTTATATAATTCCAGTATTTCCGACATATATAAAATCGGCGTACTTTCATCCAGCAAAGACATTTGTACTGGAATTAACGCTCTTCCAAGCCTTCCGTTTCCATCTTTATATGCATGGATCGTCTCAAACTGCATATGAGACAACGCTACATTCACTAACAATGGATCTATAAACTCATCATTCATATACTCATACAGATTCATAAGAAGTCCATAAACTTCTTCCGGAATTGGTGGCACAAATGTTGCGCCCTCCAGACTGCATCCCCTGGGGCCAATCCAGTTTTGTGTTGTTCTGATCTGTCCCGGAGTCTTTTGCGATCCCCTCACACTATCCAGGATGATCCGATGCATTTCATTTACCATTTCGTAATTTATCTGTTTTTCCTTCTGTAAATATGCAGCTGCAAATTCTATTGTTTTTTTCAAATTCTGTATTTCAAGATTATCATCTGTTTTCTCCATATATTTTAAATAATACATTTCATCCTGAGATATCTGCGTGCCTTCAATTTGTGTTGACTTATAACTTTCATTTAAAATAATTGAATCTAAAAAGAAACCAGCATCAAACTCCAAAGTATTCAGTAAAGATTTATACTCTCCATATTTCACATTTGCTTCTGAAATAAGCCTGAGCATTTCTTTATCTATTTTATATTCCAAAGGCATTTTTTTTGCTTTGTATGGCTCCATTTTTACCTTTCTCCTTTCATCTACAGTAATATTATATCATTTTATTTTTAAAAAATCACTGTTTTTTAAAAAAACAGTGATTTTTATCCATTTCTTCTTATATCCTGTGATAAAACAAAAAACAGCCCACAATCCGCACTACCTGCGAACCATGGACCGCTGTTAAGCGTCTCCAAGAGGATTTGAACCTCCGACCCCTCGCTTAGGAGGCGAGTGCTCTATCCAGCTGAGCTATGAAGACATATATGGTTGTGAAACTTATCGGACACTTCCGGAAGTTTCACAACCATTATTTTACTATATTTGTTTTGAAATTACAAGAATTAATTCCGGGTTCAATAATGCAGCTGTCCCTGCAACCAGATCGTTCCTTTGAAACGGCGGCCGACTGCCGGCTCGCCAAGAAGATCTTTGCTGTTGATACAGACATCAAACTGCATGTCATTGCTTTCGATCGTCATCTGGCAGATTTCTTCGCCAGTGAGGATATTCTTGAATTTCATGATATCCTGGATCTCACCAAGTACATTGTACTGATCACATTCAATTCCATATGGCATGAAATAGGAATCTACGATGGTAAGGATATCGTCTGTAGCGATCCTCTGGGAGATCATGGAATAGGTATCCATATCTTCCATGGTAAGACTTTCCATCGCTTCTTCATCACCGTTTCTTGCAGCCTCGATAAGATTGGTTCTGTTTTTGGCAAGCTCGCGCTCCACCTTTACAGCTTCCTTATCCTTCTGCAGTGGAAACAGGATCTTTCCCTCGCAGGCCAGGCCGGAAACCGTCACCGGACGGTCTCCCGGATTTTTGAGGCCTTTGCATTTCTCCTGCATATATTCTGCCGGATTCTGCAGATAAAAGATCATGGTCACACCAATACGAAGATCATCACATGCTCCTGCATAAGATTCCTTATCTGTATGACGTTCAACAGTCACTTTTTCCCTGGATGTGATTCCTGTTCCCCTGAAAAACGGAAAATAATATTCCACGTGAAACTCACCGTTCTCATCGTACTGACCACAAACGCTGATTCCACAGTCACAGCCATAATTTTTGGAAAACTGTACAAATACACCTTCCGGATGATTTTCTACACAAACCTTCTCATCGTAAGTCTCGATCACATCACGGAGGATTTCTTTTATTTCACTTCTTTTTGTAATCTGTGAAAAGCCAACGGTCTTTAAATAACTGTGCACAAGAACACCTCCCTGAAAAAGCCTGCGTTTCTCTTACGCGCGTGTCTTTTTCTCAATCTTTGTCATGCCGCCCATGTATGGCTGCAGAGCCTTCGGAATGCTTACAGAACCGTCTGCATTCAGGTTATTCTCCAGGAAAGCGATCAGCATTCTCGGAGGTGCTACTACTGTGTTGTTTAATGTATGTGCAAGATATTTTTTACCATCTTTGCCGTTTACACGGATTTTCAGACGACGAGCCTGTGCATCGCCAAGGTTGGAGCAGCTTCCTACCTCGAAGTATTTCTTCTGACGTGGGGACCATGCCTCAACATCGAGGGATTTTACTTTAAGGTCAGCAAGGTCACCGGAGCAGCACTCAAGTGTACGAACCGGAATGTCAAGAGAACGGAACAGATCAACAGTGTTCTGCCACAGTTTGTCGAACCACATCTTGCTCTCCTCTGGTTTGCAGACAACGATCATCTCCTGCTTCTCGAACTGATGGATACGGTAAACACCTCTCTCCTCAAGTCCGTGAGCACCTTTCTCTTTACGGAAGCATGGAGAATAGCTTGTAAGTGTCTTCGGAAGCTCTTCCTCCAGAATGATCTGGTCAATGAATTTACCGATCATGGAATGCTCACTTGTACCGATCAGGTAAAGATCCTCACCCTCGATCTTGTACATCATAGCGTCCATCTCAGCGAAGCTCATAACGCCTGTAACAACGTTGCTTCTGATCATGAAAGGCGGTACGCAGTAAGTAAATCCACGGTTGATCATGAAATCTCTTGCATAGGAGATAACTGCGGAATGAAGGCGGGCAATGTCTCCCATCAGATAATAGAATCCGTTACCTGCAACACGTCTTGCGCTGTCAAGGTCGATTCCGTCAAAGCTCTCCATGATATCTGTGTGATACGGAACTTCGAAGTCCGGAACAACCGGCTCGCCGAATTTCTCGATCTCTACGTTCTGGCTGTCATCTTTACCGATCGGTACAGAAGGATCAATGATGTTCGGGATCACCATCATATCTTTGAGAAGTTCTTCCTCAACTTCTTTCTCTCTCTGGGAAAGTTCCTCGATACGGCTTCCGGATGCAGCTACCTGCTTTTTAACCTCTTCTGCCTCTTCTCTTTTTCCCTGGCCCATAAGAGCACCGATCTGTTTGGAGATCTTGTTTCTCTCAGCACGGAGAGCCTCAACCTCCTGTTTGATCTCTCTGTTCTCTTTATCAAGTTCAAGAACCTTATCAACCAGCTCCAGTTTGCTGTCCTGGAACTTATTGCGGATATTCTGTTTTACAACCTCCGGATTCTCTCTCACAAACTTAATGTCTAACATGATATTCCTCCTGTATAAAAAAAATTCTTAATCCTTGCAGATTTTTATTCTTTCTCGATCTCACCAAGCCCAAAGTTTACTGCTTTTCTCAAAGCTTCCACTTCTTCCTGGCTGAGCACAACATAGGATTCTCCTTTTACGATCTCCTTTAAATAAAGGAAACAGTTGTCACGGCTGTGGACCGCATTCAGGATCAGACCTGTGTTGTTCTTATCAAGAAGCGCCAGCGCAAAACTGAGTTTTCCGCCTACATCATCAAAAGCATCATACTTCTCAACGCCATATTTGCTGAACATTACATTCAGGTTCTTTTTGATAAAGCTGATGTCATGATCATGATCTTCCTTTGCCTCATACAGCCGGTCGATCTGTGCAAATTTTCTTACAAAAACTTTTTCCAGTGACTGTGCATCTCCGCCTCTCATAAACAGCTTATACTTCCGCTCCAGACGGCTGAGACGCATATTGCTGCTCACCACATTGATCAGAAGAATGATGGTGAGGATCAGCAAAATAATGATCACAATCCCGGAATCAATTCCCATGCTTTCAAAAATTCCGCTCATTCTGCCTCCTATCTGATAGATTCAAACAGATCAATGATCCTCTCCAGTTCATCCCTGGAATAATATTCAATTTCAATTTTACCTTTGTTGTTTTTCTTTCGCTGAATGGATACCTTTGTCCCCATAATGCCTTTCATTTTTTCTTCCAGGCTCTCATAGATGGCATCTTCTGCTGTATTTCTCTCTGTTTTTGTTTTTTTCGCAGGAGAAACCAGATTCTTTACAAGTTTTTCTGTCTCACGGACACTGAGTTTTTCGTCAAAAACCTTCATGGCTGTAGTTTCCTGAAGATTTTCATCGGAAATTCCAAGAAGTGCTCTTGCATGGCCTGCGGAGATCATATCCGCGATCACCATCTCCTGCACCTTGGAAGTAAGTTTCAAAAGACGCATGGAGTTGGTAACAGCTGTTCTGCTCTTCGCAACCCTGTCCGCGATCTCATCCTGTTTCAGATGAAACTCTTCCATCAGACGCTTGTACGCCATCGCTTCCTCTATGGGGTTCAGATCTTCCCGCTGAATATTCTCGATCAGTGAGATCTCTACGATTTCCTGATCTGTAAATTCTTTTACAACAACAGGAACTTCCTTGAGACCTGCCATCTTGGCAGCTCTCCAGCGACGCTCACCTGCAATGATCTCAAAATAATCTTTCTTATCTGATACCAGCAGTGGCTGAAGGACACCATACTGTTTAATGGATTCCGAAAGTTCCAGCAGCGCATCTTCATCAAAATGTCTTCTTGGCTGATTCAGATTCGGCTCTACGCTGGATATTTTCACAAGGCGTTCTGCCGCCGGCTTTTCCTTTGCTGCCGGTTTTTCTTTTTTTACCGCTGCAGATCTTGTCTTTTTTGTGGATTCCCTTGACGGGCCGCCGGCTTTGTTCGGGATCAGTGCGTCAAGACCTTTTCCAAGGCCTCCTGTTCTTCTTCCAGCCATTACTCACCCTCCCTGCCTATAACTTCTTCTGCCAGGAGACGATAGCTCTCTGCTCCTGTAGATCTTGAATCGTACAGATTGATCGGTTTTCCATAGCTGGGTGCCTCTGCAAGTCGTACATTTCTCGGTATGATCGTTTTGTATATATTCTGGGCCAGGTTTTCTTTTACATTTTCTACAACCTGGAGTGACAGATTTGTTCTGGCATCATACATGGTAAAGACCACACCTTCGATCTTCAGCCGTTTGTTCAGTCGGTCTCTTACCAGTTCAATGGTATGTATCAACTGTGACAGACCTTCCAGCGCATAATATTCACACTGGATCGGCACCAGAACGGATGTTGCTGCTGTCAGAGCATTAATGGTAAGCATGCTCAGTGATGGCGGACAGTCCATGATTATGTAATCATATTTCCGACGAAGTTTATCTGTGATCTTTTTCAGGATAAATTCCTTATCCTCAAGATCAACCAGTTCGATCTCCGCACCGGAAAGATTCATATTCGATGGTATCAGGTCAACATTATCTACAACGTTTTTTATAATGGTATCTTTGGTCTCTGCTTCTCCAAGCAGCAGCTCATAAAGGGTATTTTCTACTGCATTCTTGTCCGCGCCAAGTCCACTGGTTGTATTTCCCTGCGGATCGATGTCAATGGCAAGAACCTTTTTCCCCTTTTCAGCAAGGCAGGCCGATAGATTGATTGCCGTTGTTGATTTTCCAACCCCGCCTTTCTGATTGGCAACTGCAATGATTCGTCCCATTTTACCCCTCCTTTTTATTTTTTTAAGGGATTTTTACTCATTGGACACCATTATAACACTTTTATTTTTAAATCGCCACATAATGTTTCACGTGAAACAATAGAAAATGGGTTTTGAATTATTTTGTTTATTGTGTAGTATATCCAAAGTATGTCCAAAGTTTATCTGCGTTAAACATGGTGAATGGCGGATGTGTAATCTTGTCAACTCCTTGTTCCACGCACCTATGAGGGAGTCTTATACAACCTGCAAGGCCACAAAGAAATTTCCATTTCCCCATCAATGGACTCTCAGCTCAGGGCCGCCTGGTACTGTTTCACGATTACTGGGAAATGAACGCAATTCTCTCACATATGTACCCTCGGCTGTCTGGTATATGTTTCGTGATCGACTCAAAAGAGCTGGGTTATATCAAAAACATAAGCAAGGAAAACGATAGAAATGCTTCACGATCGGCTCCAAAAGAGCCTGTAAATAATGAATAATATCTCAAAACCAAACCTGAAAAGCTGCAAAAAAAGCCACAGATATCTGCTTTACGGTAGCGCCCGCACTGCGGAAATACCGTAATTATCAGGGTGAAGAGCATATACCAAATAATGTGGTGATTCTCTGTAAATCATGGCAAAACATCTATATATAGCAAATAGAAACTCTGGTTTTTGGTGTATTTTTATGGTGTGAAATACGCTTGGTTTTCCCTGAAAAGTATAATATTTTGAAACTGTCATTGTCGATTTTTGTTTATTTTAATATATTTACAAAACATTTATGTATATTTTTCATTTTTCTTCCAATCCTGTTACGGAATCGTTATGTATGTGTTAATCGAAACGGGCTTTCTGGCGTAGTTTCATTTTGTGATATCCCCATTATGCAGTCGGATTGCCCTCTTATCCTCTTCTTTTCCATAATAATTGACGAATTGGCATAATTTCCATTGTATATACATATGTTTTTTTGTATAAAGGTTGAAATGTTTGTGATCTGTAGCTGGTCAAATGGATAAAATCATCCACATTCGTCACTTGTTCATAGCAGAATAACTGTTTTGCAGTTTATTGCTTTTCGCAATCGAAGCAGGGGACTTTCTTGATTCGGTTAAAAAGTCTTTCAAATATCTTATGGTGTATTTTTCACCTGGTTTCCCCGATATTCGTGTGCGTGCAGGTGCACATTATTATATTTTTCGAGCATTTTTATATTAAGTCCCATTTATCGTACTTTTATATATTTCAGTACTATAAATCGTACTTTTATGCGTTTTTATCATAATCACTGCCTGTTTCTATTTATTTTCCATCTTTTTCTTTATTAAAAGTCCTTTTTATAGGACTTTGTTTTTTTATGAACGAGTCGTTTCATCCAATCTCTCACTCTCATAAATGCCCACTCCCGTTCTCATTATCTGCATACTTTAGAATCTGATGCTGGGATTTCCGGAAATATTATAGATTCGGCGTCTACTATCTCATTATTTTCTCTTATACAGAAGAAATCTGCTTCGTCTTGCCTCATCTTCCTCTTAAATGCTATAATACATCAAAGTAAGCATCGGGTTTACAATATATCCGCGAACACAATTGCTCTTCAATTCGTGTTCAATCTCTACACCCAATCGAAAGGAACCTTTTATACATGAATAATAAAAACAATAAAGAGTTATATAAAGAGCAG
>CAVEKJ010000033.1:0-12856 GCA_963616205.1 Prevotella sp. | reverse complement strand
TGAATTATGTAGGACTTCCGGAGGATACTACTCAGTGGAATGAGAATTTCGGACTGGAAGATTACAAGAAACTGGTAGCGGATATCTTTGACGGAAAAGTTCAGGTGGACAACAGCACAGACAAGATGCCGGAAGTATCCGTTACATTAAATGAGCGTCAGGGTACGATCAAATAAGAAGAGAAGGGAAACGAGAGTATGTCTGAATATGCAATTGAAATGTTGAATATTACCAAACGTTTTCCCGGAATCGTTGCAAATGATAACATCACTCTTCAGTTGAAAAAGGGTGAGATCCATGCACTTCTGGGAGAAAACGGAGCCGGAAAGTCAACACTGATGAGTATTTTATTTGGTCTGTACCAGCCGGAAGAAGGAGAAATCCGCAAAGACGGCAAAAAAGTCGAGATCAAAGACCCGAACGATGCCAATGCACTGGGAATCGGTATGGTACATCAGCACTTCAAGCTGGTGGAATGTTTTTCCGTACTGGACAACATCATCCTCGGTGTGGAGCCGGTAAGCCATGGCCTTTTAAAGAAAGACAATGCCCGCAAAAAGGTGATGGAACTTTCCGAGAAATATCATTTGCAGGTAGATCCGGATGCACTGGTTGAAAATATCACAGTGGGAATGCAGCAGAGAACCGAGATCCTGAAGATGCTGTACCGCGACAATGAGATCCTGATCTTCGACGAGCCCACAGCAGTTCTTACAGTTCAGGAGATCGCTGAGCTGATGAAGATCATGAAAGGGCTGGCAGCCGAGGGAAAAAGCATTCTTTTTATCACACATAAACTCAACGAGATCATGGAAGTAGCGGACCGCTGCACCATTCTCCGCAAAGGAAAATATATCGACACTGTCGATATCAAGGACACCACACCTGAGAAACTTTCTGCCATGATGGTAGGAAGAAACATCAGCTTTAAAGTAGAGAAAGCACCGTCCAAACCTGGAAAAGTAGTTCTTGATGTCAAGGGAATGACAGTAGCCGGGGAAGCTCATAAGAAAGATGCAGTGAGCAATGTTTCCTTCCAGGTAAGAGAAGGGGAGATCGTCTGCATTGCCGGAATCGACGGAAACGGCCAGAGCGAACTGGTCTACGGACTTTCCGGACTGTCTGACCTGAAATCCGGAACCATCCATATGAACGGGGAAGATCTGACAAAGGCTTCCGTAAGACAGAGATCGGTTCTTGGAGAAAGCCACATTCCGGAGGACCGCCACAAACATGGTCTTGTACTGGATTATTCCCTGGAGGACAACATGGTGCTCCAGACGTATTTCAAACCACAGTTTACAAACAAATTTGGATTTCTGAAAAAGAAAGCCATTCGAAGCTATGCGGAAAAACTGATCGTTGCTTACGATGTAAGATCCAGCCAGGGACCGGTAACCCAAGCAAGGACCATGTCCGGTGGTAATCAGCAGAAAGCCATCGTAGCCAGAGAAATTGACAAAGATCCGTCCCTTCTGATCGCAGTACAGCCGACCCGAGGCGTGGATGTGGGAGCGATCGAAATGATCCACAAACAGATCGTGGAAGAACGCGATAAAGGAAAAGGAGTACTTCTTGTCAGCCTGGAACTGGATGAGGTTATGGATGTATCCGACAGAATCCTTGTTATGTACGAGGGAGAAATCGTCGGAGAATTCAAACCGGAAGAAGTAACAGTAGAGGAACTTGGTCTTTACATGACAGGAGCCAAGAGACAGGAGGTTAACCGATGAATACCGGAAAAGAGAAGAAAAATATACTGTCCAACAGCAGTATACAGACTCTGCTGGCATCTCTGTTCTGCATTGTTCTGGGACTGGTTGTTGGATATATCGTGCTTCTGATCATCAATCCTGCAGGAGCTGGAAAGGCACTGGCGGCGATCCTGAAGAACTTTCTTTACTTCCCGAGACCGGAAGTAGCACTGGAATATTTCGGAAGCACCCTTGCAAAAACAGCACCGCTTCTGATGTGTACACTGTCTGTTCTTTTTGCCTATAAAGTAGGCCTCTTTAATATCGGAGCATCAGGACAGTATGCAGTAGGCGCAGGTTTTGCCCTGTATTTTGCAATTCATTTTAATGCACCGTGGTGGGTATGCCTCATTCTCGCAATGATTGGCGGCGCTGTCATGGGTGCGGCAGCAGGTGCGCTGAAAGCGTATCTCAATGTTAACGAAGTTATCGCCTGCATCATGCTGAACTGGATCAGCCTGTATGCGGTAAACACAGTACTTACTGAGGTAAAAGAATCCGGAACTACTTACACACTGCCACTTCGTACCAACAACCCCAGTGCAGTGATTCCACATCTGGGCCTGCAGCATCTGTTTGCGGACAATCGTTATGTGACCATCGCCATTCCGCTGGCAGTGATCTTTGCCATCCTGGTATGGGTGGTCCTGGGCAAGACCAAACTTGGATATGAGCTGAAAGCAACCGGACTTTCCGTCAATGCGGCAAAATATGCAGGTATGAAAGAAAAGAAAAACATCATCCTGACCATGGCGATCTCCGGAGCCCTTGCAGGACTTGGAGCAGGATTTTTATATTTAAGTGGTATCGAGCAGTGGTCCTGTGCACAGACAGCAGTTCCGAACATGGGATTTAACGGAATCGCAGCGGCCTTCCTTGGGGGACTTCACCCCATCGGAGCAATTTTGGCCTCCTTCTTTATCCAGCATATCACCAGCGGTGGTGCATATGTTGACAAAATGGTCTACTGTTCCCAGATCTCAGATCTGATCGCGGCGATCATTATCTACTTCTGCGGCTTTGTATTATTCTTCAAGCATTGCATGAACCAGAGAGTGCAGAAAGCAGAGGATAAAAAAGCAAAAGCAGCACAGCAGAAAGGAGGAGAATAAGCATGGCGTTATTATTACAGTATACTTTGATCTATGCCTCCGTATTATTACTGGTGGCACTGGGCGGCTGTTTCTCCGAGCGAAGCGGTATCATCAACCTGGGTCTGGAAGGAATCATGGTTGCAGGAGCTCTTGGAGGAGCGCTGGTAATGAAATACATGCCAGGTCTTTCCCCTGCGGCAATGGTGATCTGCGTGATCCTTGGAAGCGTGATCTTCGGAATGGTATTTTCCCTTCTTCTTGCAGTGGCTGCCATTAACTTCAACGCAGACCAGACACTGGTAGGAACTGCCATGAACATGCTTGCCACAGCAGCGGCAACGGTATTTGTCAAAGCTATCAACATGGCTGAGAACCCAAACGACGTGGCATCTACCATCCAGTACATTGACCAGAAAAAAGCGTTTTCTATTGTGAAGATCGCGGGGTTTGAGGTGAACTGGTTTATGGTCATCACCATCGTGCTTCTGATCGTGGCAAATGTTGTATTATACAAGAGCCGCCTGGGACTTCGCCTCATGGCCTGCGGCGAGCATCCACAGGCAGCGGATTCTGTGGGAATCAATGTTTACAAGATGCGTTACATTGGTGTGCTGATCTCCGGTTTTCTCGGAGGTCTTGGAGGAATCGTATACATCACAGCCGGCGTTTCCGAGTGGAAATTTGAGAACGGTGTTGCAGGTTTCGGATTCCTGGCACTGGCTGTTATGATCTTCGGACAGTGGAAACCGAATCTGATCGCTCTGGCAGCACTGCTGTTCGGACTTTTCCGTGCACTGTCCAACGTATATTCAGGATTTGATTTCCTGACCGCTTTGAATATTCCGGGAACATATTATAAGATGCTTCCGTATATCATTTCCCTGCTTGTGCTTGCCGTTTCTTCCAAGAAATCCAGAGCACCGAAGGCGGAAGGAATTCCTTACGATAAAGGACAGAGATAAAGGAGATAAAGATTATGGGAATTGTAGTGATCGGAGATGTTTTTATTGACATCAAAGGGTATTCCACATCTCCATATATTCCATATGGAAGAAACGCAGGAACCATCGTTCAGATCCACGGCGGTGTGGGCCGTAATGTGGCCGAGGATATCGCAAATGTGGAGCTGGAGCCTACATTTATCAGTGCTGTGGACAATGATTCCATGGGCGAGGATGTGATTCGGAAGCTGAATCGCCATAAAGTCAACACACAGTATATGAAAAAAGTGGAAAACGGAATGGGAACCTGGCTTGCAGTTTTTGACCATGAAGGTGATGTGGTCGGTTCTATCTCAAAGAGGCCGGATCACAGGTGGATTGAGCAGATTCTGGATGAGCACGGAGACGAGATCTTTCAAGATGCGGACAGCGTTGCCATCGAGATCGACCTGGACAAGGAAATTGTAAAAAAGACTTTCTCCTATGCGGAGAAATACAACAAAAAGGTTTATGCGCTGGTATCCAACATGAGCATTGCTATCGAGCGGAGAGATTTTATCCGCAGGACCGAATGCTTTGTGTGCAACCAGCAGGAGGCTGGAATTCTTTTTTCCGAAGATTATGAAAACCTGACGGCGGAAGAGCTGTCCGAAATCCTGGTGGAGCGTATCCGTTCCGCAAAGATCCCGAAGATGGTAGTGACCATGGGAGAGCAGGGTGCGGTTTATGCGGACCAGAATGGTGACAGAGGCGTTTATCCGGCGTTGAAGGTAGATGTGATCGACACCACAGGAGCCGGAGATGCGTTTTTCTCCGGTGTATGCCTTGGCCTTACATACGGCAAAACTCTGCGGGAAGCCTGCGGGATCGGCACCAGACTTTCTTCAACTGTAATCTGTACATCAGAGAATATCTGCCCGAGATTCATGCCGGAAGAATTCGGGCTTACGAGGTAAAAGACGATGGAAAGCATTATTATCGGAATCGCCGGAGGATCAGGCTCCGGTAAATCAACATTTACAAACAGACTGAAAAAACATTTCGGGAATGATGTGGTGGTGATCTATCACGATAATTACTACCGCAGGCAGGACGGAATTCCTTTTGAAGAGCGTGTGAAAGTGAATTACGATCATCCGGATTCTCTGGAGACAGATCTTCTGGTGAAACATCTGAAAGAGCTGAAAGCGGGAAAAACCATTGAGTGCCCGGTATACGATTACAGCCAGCACAACCGTTCAGACAAAGTGCTGAAGATCGAGCCAAGACCGGTTATTCTGGTAGAAGGAATCCTGCTTCTGGCAGACCCACGTATCCGTGATCTTCTGGATATCAAGGTTTATGTGGAAGCTGATGCGGATGAGAGAATCTTAAGACGTATTTCCAGGGATGTGGAAGAACGTGGAAGAGACTTGAACGGAATCATTGACCAGTATCTGACGACTGTGAAACCGATGCATTATCTGTATGTGGAACCTACAAGGGCAAAGGCGGATATTGTGATCAACAGCGGTAAGAATAATGTGGCGTTTGATCTGTTTGCGTCGAAGATTGAGCAGTTGCTGGAGGAACTGAAAAAGTAAATCGTTAAAGTAAAAAGCATGTTACACATGGTCGGACGGATATATTCTTAATCCGTTTTTGACGGAAGTGTGACATGCTTTTTTATTGAAACAAGTAGATGCTTTGTATGTGTGCCATATTCGCTTGTCTTACACACTCTCTATAAACTGCTTCACATAATACAACGCCGCGCCAATAGCCGGTGTATACTGCCCGTGTGTACCTACCAGGATCTGGTCTCTGGATAACGGGAACGGAGTAGCTGCGTTGATGTGTTCCAGCAGATAAGTAATGTCTTCTTCTGTAAAATAAGGTGCCAGATATCCGCTGATGATGATCGGCGCATCAATGATCAGGTTCAGGTTTTTGATGGCAAAGGCCAGATGATTCAGGTAATCTTCCCAGAGCTGGATAAGCTGAGGAGATTTTTTTTGGCGGAGCAGCGGGAAAAATTCCTTCACAGCCATTCCTGCGGACTGTTCCAGGGAATTGGCAGAGCAGTAGGTTTCCAGGCAGCCCCGGTTTCCGCAGTAACATAAAGGGCCGTCCGGGTTCACGCACATGTGCTCAAGGGTTCCGCTGTGCATGGAACTTCCCTGGTGGATCTGATGGTTGGTGATGATGGCGCCGCCCAGGTTCCGGTTCAGAAGGAACACGACAGCGCTGTCAAGCTCCGGATGATTCCACAGTTCCAGAAAAGCGGCGGATTTGGAATCGTGTTCCAGATGGCAGGGATAAGGAAGATACCGGGAAAAATCCTCCAGTTTCATTCCGGTGTTGTTCATGATGTTTCCGTAGATCACCGTGGAATTATCCAGAGAAGTGATGCCCTGTGTGGCAATGGAAACGCCCAGGATCTTTTCCTCCGGATAGTGATTCTCTGCGATGAATTCCCGTACCTTATCGGTCAGCTGTCTGTAATATTCTTCGGTATTGGAGTAGGGAAGCTCTATGGTTTCTGTGTAAAAAGCATTTCCATATAAGTCGATAGCTGTGATATGGAACATGTTTTTCAGGATTCCGATACCGATGGAAATCCGGAAATCTGCCACGATCTGGATAGCCTGGGCTTTTCTTCCTCCTGTGGAATCGAAATATCCGTTTCTGTCGATGAGTCCTTCTTTTTCCAGAAGGTTCAGGTTCTGGCTTACTGTGGAAAGTCCCATCTGAAGGTCCTGGACGATCTGCATTTTGGAAGCCTGGCGTGTTTTGTATATATACTGGTAAACCTTGGAGCGGTTTATTTTCTTTAAATTGATGGTGGTTAATCCTTTTTCACTCATGAAAATCTCCTGATAAAAGTCATTATAGATATGTTTAAGTACTAACTGTATTTTAGTATAAATCACGCAGAAAAGCAATGTAGGGGCGAACGGGTAAAAGTAAACAAAAAAATAAGAGTAAAATTAGATGTTTTGCCAATAGATTTTTAAAAAGGAAAGTTTTATACTCTACTTACAGTTAAGACATAAACATAAGTAAAAGACATAAATAAAATAAATAACGAAATGAAAGAAAAATAGGAGGTCCTATCATGAAATTAACAAGAGAGGGAATCAAAGAGCGTGAAGCATGGGAGAAAGCAGGCATCGATCTTCCGGGATATGATGTGGAGGCAGTAACTAAGAAAGCGAAGGAAGAACCAGGCTGGGTACATTTTGGAATCGGAAATATCTTCCGTGTATTTATCGGTGGCATTGCAGATGGTCTTCTGGAAGAAGGTGTTCTGGACAGAGGAATCACCTGTGTAGAGACTTTTGACTATGATGTTGTGGACAAGATCTATGAGCCATACGACAATCTTGGATTAAACGTGATCCTTCACGGTGACGGAACCCGTGAGTATAAGGTACTTGGCGCGCTTGCGGAAGCAGTGAAAGCACAGTCTTCCAATCCTGCACAGTGGAACCGCCTGAAAGAGATCTTTGCGAGCAAATCCCTGCAGATGGTTTCCTTCACAATCACGGAGAAAGGCTATGCACTTCAGAAAGCAGATGGCACATGGTTTCCGTTTGTAGAGGCAGATATCAAGAACGGACCGGATAAGGCAACCGGAGCCATGGCAGTTCTGGTGGCTATGCTGAATGAGAGATATAAAGCAGGTAAATATCCGATTGCTCTGGTATCCATGGACAACTGTTCACAGAACGGAGCCAAGCTTCGTGAGTCCGTACTGATCATGACAGAACAGTGGCATAAAGCCGGTTTTGTAGATGATGGATTTGTAGATTATGTGACAGACGAGAAGGTTGTTGCATTCCCGTGGACCATGATCGACAAGATCACACCACGTCCAAGCGAGCAGATCGCAGCAGACCTTGAGAACCTTGGTGTTGAAGATATGCAGCCAGTGATCACAGGAAAGAAAACATATATCGCACCATTCGTCAATGCGGAGAAACCACAGTACCTTGTTATCGAGGACAGCTTCCCGAACGGTCGTCCTGCACTGGAAAAAGGCTTCGGCGTATACATGGCGGACAGAAATACCGTAAATCTTTCCGAGCGAATGAAAGTAACCGTCTGCCTGAATCCGGTACATTCCGCAACTGGTCCGCTGGGCGTTGTCCTTGGATATGATCTGTTTGCACATATGCTGAATACAAACGAAGACATGATGAAGATGGCCCGCATGGTTGCTTATGACGAGGGACTTCCGGTAGCAGCAGATCCTGGAATTCTTTCCCCTCAGGCATTTGTGGATGAGCTCTTTAATGACCGTTTTCCAAATGAGTATCTTGGAGATACCAACCTCCGTCTGGCTGTAGATGTATCTCAGATGGTAGGTATCCGCTTTGGTGAGACGGTAAAAGCATATGTGAAAAAATTTGGCGATGCTTCCAGACTGACAGCAATCCCACTTGGAATCGCCGGATGGCTGAGATATATGCTGGCTGTAGATGATGAAGGAAACAAATTTGAGCTTGCTCCGGACCCGATGAACGAGGAAATCACAGAGCAGCTTGGTGACATCGTGATCGGCAAACCGGAAACCTTCAAAGATCAGCTGAAACCGATCCTTTCCAATGAGAGACTGTTCTTTACCGATCTTTATAAAGATGGTGTTGGAGAGAAAATCGAGGACATGTTCCGCGAGATGATCGCCGGACCTGGAGCTGTGAAAGCAACTATTCATAAATATGTAAATCCAAAATAATTATCCGTTTACTGTGGGACAATCCGCAGATGTTACAGACACGGAATAAGAGAATAGATAGAAATGAGGTAAATTGGAAAAATGACTGAACCGGTATTTGCGGCAGATCCAACGAGACTGCTGATCGCGGCAGCGGCAGGAATTTTATTATTATTGTTACTTATCATCAAATTTAAGATCCACCCGGTTTTATCGCTGCTGATCGCTGCACTGGTTATCGGGCTTGGTGCCGGAATGCCGGTTCCAACGCTGGTAAGCACTGTGGAAAATGGCGCAGGGGAAACCTTGCAGGGAATCGTACTCCTCATCGGACTTGGCTCCCTGTTCGGCGGGATCCTGGAAGTGTCCGGCGGCGCCCAGTGCGTTGCTCAGACACTGGTAAATAAATTCGGTGAGAAAAAGGCGGGGATCGCTCTTGGAATCACAGGACTTGTGGTAGGAACTACCGTGTTTTTTGAAGCGGGCGTTGTGATCCTGATTCCGCTTGCATTTGGACTTGCGAAGAAAACGAAGAAATCTACTTTATACTATGTAATTCCCCTTCTTGCGGGACTGGCGACCGGTTTTGCATTCATTCCGCCATCAGCCGGTTCTGTTCTTGTGGCAAATATGCTGAATGTAGACCTTGGTGTAATGATCGCGGTAGGAGTTCCGGTAGGTATTTTGTCTCTGCTTTTTGCAGGAATCCTTTGGTCAAAATTTATTGGCAAAAAGATCAACACAGGCCTTCCCTCCAATATTCAGGAAGTCCGTGAGGAAGAGGAAGCAAATCTTCCGAAATTTTCCACGGTATTATGCATCATTCTTGTTCCGCTGGTACTGATCCTGTGCAGCACAGTATCAGAATATATCCCGGGAATCGATCCGGTACGTCCTGTTTTGCAGTTCCTTGGAACACCATTTGTGGCACTGATCATAGCCGTTCTCTTTTCCATGTATTTTCTTGGAAAAAAGATGGGATATAACGGAGAACAGTTGAAAAAGATCATGGACCGTTCCCTGAAACCAACTGGTCTGATCCTGCTTGTGATCACAGGTGGTGGTATCATCCGCTGGGTTCTTCAGGACTGCGGCATGGGAAATATCATCGGACCTGTCCTGGAAAAAAGTGGACTCCCGTTAGTTCTGGTGGCATTTCTGATCGCAGCTCTGATCCGTGCTTCTGTCGGTGCGGCAGTTGTGGCAATGACTATGGCGGCAGGAATCATGGCGGCCATGCCGGGAATTGCAGGACTTTCCCCGGTATATCTGGCAGCGATGGTCTGTGCCATCAATGGCGGCGCAACTGCATTCAGTCATGTAAATGATTCCGGATTCTGGCTGGTAGGTTCCCTTCTGGAAATCGATGAAAAAACAACCCTGAAATCCTGGACAATGATGGAAACCATCGTAGGAGTAACAGGCCTGGTCTGTGCTGTTGTGATCAGTCTGTTTGCATAGGAGTGGACAAAAATGATAGTAAAAGTAATTTTAGGCACAATGCAGAATGCAAGAAAGCTGGTAAGTATTGCAGAATCCATCCCCTGTGATGTAGAATTATGTTATGGCCGTTATGTTGTAAATGCGAAGTCCATGCTTGGGGTCTTAAGCATGCCCGAATTCGATGAGGGAGAACTTCATGTGCACACAGATAATGAAAAAGAATGCGAAAAGATCCTGTTTCAGCTTCTTGAACAGAATCTTCTTATGGATACCGGTGACGCAGTGAAAAGATCCATCTACGATATCACAACCTTTGGAGAGATCCTGATCGATTTTACATCTCAGGATCTTAATGAGGACGGACAGATGCTGTATGCCAGAAATCCGGGCGGGGCGCCTGCCAATGTTGCAGTTGCGGCCGCCAGACTTGGTGCTCATACTGCATTTATGGGAAAAGCGGGAAATGACATGCACGGAAAGTTCCTGAAATCTGTTCTTGAGAAAGAAAGTGTGGATACCAAGGGAATGCTTCTGGATGAAAATTATTTCACCACCCTGGCTTTTGTGGAAGTCAGTGAGACAGGGGAGCGGACATTTTCCTTTGCAAGAAAACCGGGAGCAGATACGAAGATCCAGAAGGAAGAAGTGGACGTGGATGTGCTGAATCATACCCATATTTTTCATGTTGGATCACTGTCCCTGACGGATCAGCCTGCAAGAGATACTACTTTTTACGCGGTAAAAAGAGCGAAGAACAAAGGCAGTGTGATTTCTTACGATCCCAATTACCGTGCATCTCTGTGGCCGGATGAAGAGACTGCGAAGAAGCATATGAGAAGCCTGGTTCCCTATGTGGATCTGATGAAGATTTCGGATGAGGAGACAGAACTTCTGACCGATCATAAGGATGTCCGGGAGGCGGCAGAAGCACTGTACAGCCAGGGCGTGAAGGTTGTGGCAGTTACACTTGGCGGCGAAGGAGCATATCTTTACAGCAAAGATGGCGGCTGTGTGGTACCGGGATTTGCAGTGAAACAGATCGCAGACACGAACGGAGCCGGAGATTCTTTCTGGGGCGGTTTCCTGTACAAAGTCAGTACATCGGAGAAACATCTGGACGAGCTGACACAGGAGGATCTGAAAGAATTTGCCCGTTTTGGCAATGCAGTGGCCAGTCTCTGTGTAGAGAAAAAAGGTGCGATCCCGGCCATGCCGGAGCTTGCCGGGGTGGAACGCAGAATTGCAGAGTGAACGTATTCCTGAGCATGCAGTAAAGCGGGATGCGGACACCGGATTTATGAAAGAACGGGGGGATGTGAAATGAATTTAAAAGACCAGATGAACGGAGTTCAGCACGTAGGTGTGCCGACCAATGATATTGAGACAACCATTAAATTTTATGAAGCACTGGGATTTGAGATTGCTTTCCAGACAGTAAACGAGGCTGCCAATGAGAAGGTGGCTTTTCTGAAACTTAAAAATCTTGTGATCGAGACTTATGAGAACAAAGCAGCAAAAATGGAAGCCGGTGCCATCGACCATGTTGCCATTGATGTGAAAGATGTGGAGAAAGTCCACGAGATGGTGACGGCTGCAGGACTCAATACGACGAATGATGAAGTACATTTCCTGCCGTTCTGGGAAAACGGTGTGAAGTTCTTTACCATTGAAGGACCGAATAAGGAGAGGGTGGAGTTTAGCCAGTATTTATAAAATGTGGAAGACAGCCAGATTGAGATATCATGTTCGACATCTTATATCTGGCTGTTTTGACGGAATGCATGCATCTGTCTTAATGGGAATTTACAACACCGCAAAAATACGCTAGAATAGAATACTGTTGATATTCATCTAATAAAAAGATCTATAAGAACAGGAGTATATATAAATGCTGGGACTTAAACCAATAAAGACGTTACCCATAAGAGAAAAGATTGCGGCGAATCTCAGAGAGGCGATTCTTTCAAAGAAAATTCCGGCGGGGGAAATTCTGACACTGGAAAGTACTGCACAGGAACTGGGAGTGTCCATTACACCTACAAGAGAAGCGTTTCAGATTCTGGCAAGAGATGGACTACTGGAACTGGAGCGAAATAAACGGGCAGTAGTTCTTGGAGTGAATGAAAAAACGATCCGTGAACATTTTCAGGTGCGGGCGGCACTGGAAAGCGAAGCCTGTGTTTTATGCTGTGAAAATAAGATTGATCTTCAGAGAATCGATCAGATCCTTAAGGTTTCCAGAGAAGAGATAGAAAAAGGTGATTTTGAAAGTTATTCAAGTCTGAATCAGACTCTGCACATGGAATTATGGACGGCAGCAGGAAATGATAAACTTAAAAATATGCTGTCAGAACTGTGGAACGGACTGTCCAGAGGCGTGCTGGTAAATGAAGAAGAGTACGTAAGAAAATCTCTGAAAGAGCATGAGGAAATTGTGGAAAGTATTCGAAAAGGTGATGCTGTGGAATGTTATCTGCGTATGCAGAAACATATAAAGAGCAGTTGTGAGAACTTTATGCAACGGTATAATTAGGTTGTAAACATACCCATTTTACTGTAAAAAGTACACAAAAACAAAACAGGTAATTTTTACAAAACGCCGAAATTGTTAATTATTATTGACAGTTCCGGCGTTTTTTACTATTCTTTATGTATACAATATAAAATATAAAAAATAAAAAGTAAAGAAAGGCGCAATGAAATGAACGACAAGAACATAATTGTGAACAAGCCGGAACCGAAACCTGGCATACTTGAGCGTGGCGATCTTTTTGCGATCGCAGTAGGAATGGTGATTGGTTCCGGAATGGTAACTCTGATCGGACCGGCGATGGCTTATACCGGCTATTCTGTATGGCTTGCTTATCTGACAGCGATTGTCATGGGATTCTTTATGGTTTTTCCGTATATTATCCTGGGTGGGAC
>CAVEKJ010000032.1:0-13008 GCA_963616205.1 Prevotella sp. | reverse complement strand
TCCAAGAATGTCCATACAGACAAAAGATCTTATAAGATGTAATAACCATACCACACACTATAATAAAAAGCACTCAGATTTCATCCAAAAATTCTGCCACTATTCGACAAGCCGACGGCAATTCTGGTACCAAAATGCCTTTGTTTCCTTCGTCAGATAACCGGAATTTTTTTCGTTTTTCAAAGCAGAGGAAAAGCGAGGGGGAAAGCACTCAAAGTTGCGAAGCCCGCTTTTCCCCCTCGCGCTCCCCCTTTCCGGGCACGCAAATTGCTGTAAGTTGTGGAGGTGTGTTCAGGTACTGGCGGGGCGATGGATGCTGCGGTGTCGATTGTGTAACGTTGTGCCGATTCCTTCTCAAACCGCACGGAAACTCAGCCTTTCGTCCCAGGCATCCAGCGCAGCGCTGATGCCCCATCCCCTACCGTCCAGCCACCCTACCCTCCCGTCTTGAAAAGCCAGCCCGTGAGGCGTGTGCTGCCTGTCGACGGACTCTGCAGGAGGGGTGCTGATTCTTAGCCGGTGGAAATCTGCGTTGCTTCAAAAATTCTCGCTGTCTGAGCGGCTGAAAGACGCGAGTTCGAGAAATTTTGAAGCGGTTTTAGCAGAATTCCAGCGGCTTAGAAGCCAGCCCCCGACGAAGCCCCGGCGACAGGCAGCACACGCCTCACGGGCGTCCCTTTTCACAAAAAAAAGCCGAACCAGCCACATCCAAAGCCAGTCCAGCTCAATCTCTGAAAACTCACTCCCCATCAACCCAGGCAAGCAACTTCCCAGTAAAAACTCTATTAAAGAAATGAATCACCGGCCCCAAACCAAAAGCCGTCACCAGCGTACCAACACCCACAACACCACCAGTCAGATAACAGATCAACGCACAAAGCACATCATTAGACATCCTGTGCCAGAAATAAGGAATCCTCGGCCACTTCTCCGTCATGATCAAAGAAAGACTGTCATAAGGCGCAACCCCCTCATCCGGCATCTGGTACATCGACAACCCCAGACAACAGATCACAACACCCACACACAGTGCCACCAGACGCATCGGCAACGCCACAAGCTCCAGCCCAAACACTCCCGTATAAATATTATAAAAGAACGTAGTAATATACGCCAGACAAACCGCATTCACAACAGTCCCAATCCCCAAAAACTTCCTTCCAAAAACAATCTCAATGATCAACAACACAATATTCACGATCAACTGAAAATTACCATAAGCCATCCCAAGCATATCCGCAACCGCCATATTCATCCCACTAAACGGATCCGTACCAAGCCCGGCCAGCTTAAAAATTCCAATCCCCATACCAGCAAAAACATTACCAATACACATGATCAAAACATGCTTCCAGTTAATATTCTTCAAATACTCCCCCATAACCCATCTACCTCATTCTCTCTAATTCAGCCCTGACTTTTTATTTACAGGCTCTCATATAAATTTATCAGGCAGATATTCACGATCCACCCTCACTGCACAGAATCCCATACCAGACAAAAACTTAATAACTGACCTGCACAGCTCTTATATTCTATCACACCCCATCTCTCCTGTAAAACACAAAACCCCAAAAATCCAACAAAAACCAACAAAAAAAGACACCCGCCAGACCATAATCACACAGATATGATCCACCGGGCATCCTTTCCTTTTCATAACACGCCGTTAATCCACAATTCACCATTCAATCTCGAAGCCCTCATGGCAGAGCCCCACGATCTCAGAAATCACGAAAACTTTTTCCAAATATTTTTCCCAAAATTATTTAATAAACTTAACCTCAGGATAAATCTTCTGTTTTGCAGCCTCTTTACGCTCGTTAAATACAACCTTGTTCTCCTCAAACAGGTTACGTCCCTGCGCATCAATAGACACGATCAGCGGGCCAAACTCTTTAACCTTGTTGCACCATAAAGTCTCCGGCATACCAAGCTCATCCCAGTGATGCTCAGCGATCTTCTCAACCTCTGTAGCAGCCACAACCGCACATCCAGCCGGGAAAACACAGTGGATCGCACCGAACTCTTTGCAGGCACGCTCTGTATTCGGTCCCATACCACCTTTACCAACGATCACTCTGACACCAGTCAGTTTGGTAAACTCATACTCAAACTTCTCCATACGCATGGAAGTTGTCGGTCCTACAGAAACCATCTCATAATCATCCTCTGTACCCTCGATCTTACGAACGATCGGGCCAGCATGGAAAATTGCTTTGTTGCGGATATCATACGGAAGCTCTCTTCCATACTCAACCAGACGACGGTGAGCAACGTCACGGCAGGTCATCAGATCTCCGTCCAGCCATACGATATCGCCAATTTTGATATCAGCCAGGTCTTCTGCGCTTATAGGTGTAATAAGAACTTTTTTATCTCCTCTGATTTCGATCATGATTTTTCCCTCCGTTTATATTAAGCATTGAATTTCCATGTGGAATGTGTATCACAGGTTACTGTAAGGTCAGGATTTACAACAAGGTGTCCACGACGGTGAGACCAGCATCCAACGTTTACCGCAACACCGATGGTAGATGGATGACGTGCAGTATTCTCAATGTTAACACCCATTACAGAATACTTTCCGCCCATACCCTGCGGTCCAAGGCCGATGGCATTGATACCGTCCTCAAGAAGCTTCTCCATTTTTGCTGCATTTGCGTTATCATTGTGGGAACCGATCGGACGCATCAGCGCTTTTTTGGAGTTCAGCGCAGCTGTCTCTACAGATGTTCCTACACCAACACCTACAAGAAGTGGAGGACACGCATTCAGTCCATAAGTTGTCATCTGATCAAGAACGAAATCGGTAACACCTTCATAACCGGCACCTGGCATCAGAACCATTGCTTTTCCAGGAAGGGTACATCCGCCGCCTGCCATGTATGCGTAGATCTCACATTTATCACTGTTCGGAACGATATCCCACCATACAGTCGGAGTTCCTTTTCCAACGTTTCTCTTTGTGTTATACTCGTCAAAAGTCTCAACAGAATTGTGTCTTAACGGTGCTGCAAAAGTAGCCTGCACAACTGCCTCTTTCAGAAGGCCTTCCAGCTCGTTGATATACGGGAAATTTGTTCCGCATTTCAGCCAGAACTGAAGAACACCTGTATCCTGACAGCTTGGACGGTTCAGCTCTACAGCAAGACCCTGGTTCTTGGTCATTGTCTCATAAAGAACTTTCGGAAGTGCAGCTGTTTCCTGAGAACCAAGCTCTTCCAGTTTCTTAACTACGTCATCCGGTAATTTTTTTCCAATATGGGCAACAAAATCTGCTACCATGTCTGTTAATACTTTAACTCCATTTTCCTTAGTCATGATATACCTCCTGATATGGTTCGATGGTTTGATGTTTTTTAGTTACATAGGTTTACATAAGTTTTGGTTGGTTGTTTCATCATTAATTTTGGCTGATTAATGGTTAAGATGGCTTTTTTGGTTATTTATTGGCTTATTTATTTCTTCCCCTGCACTACATAAGCAGCGCAGAGGGAGTTGACTTATTAGATCAAAATTTTTCCCCTTATCCTCTTACGAATAGAACGGGAACAAAATCGGTAACAGGATCATACAGATCACAAAAGATACCAGGATCAGCGGCAGACCAGATTTCACATAGTCTTTGAATTTATATCCGCCAAGACCGACTACCATAGTGTTTGCCGGCATACCGATCGGTGTTGCATATGCACAGGAACCTGCGATAACCGTTGCGATAACAACGGCTCTCGGATCTGCTCCAAGATTGTTTGCAAGAGATACCGCAATCGGGATCATCAGTGCTGTGGTTGCTGTATTTGACATAAAGTTTGTCAGTACACAGGTTACAATAAAGATTACCAGCAGAAGCAGGATTGGGCTTGGATCGGATCCAAGAAGACCTACAATCTTATCTGCGATCAGCTCTCCGGCTCCGGTTGTATCCAGCGCTTTTGCAAGAGTAAGGGAACCGCCGAAAAGAAATACAACTTTCAGATCGATGGACTTCAGAGCTTCTTTCTCGGAAATAACTCCTGTCAGCACCAGAATGATGGCTCCGATACAGGCAGAAACTTCAATGCTGATTCCGATCTCTTTTTCAAAGATCATTGCAAGGATCACAAGGATCAGAACTACCAGGGAAACGGTCTGTTTCCACTTCGGCACATGGCTGAAATCCTGCTGGTCAAGTGCTTCCCCTGCTACCTGATTTCCATTTGGAAGGAACCGGTATCCGATAAAGACAAAGTAGAGGATTCCAAGAACAAGCATTGGAACTCCAACCGGTGCATACATAAAGAAGCTTGTGGAAAGCCCCATCTCCTGAAGTGCATTCACACCCATCAGGTTTCCAGGTGCACCGATAATGGAAAGGTTTCCTCCAAGTGCTGCCGCAAATACAAGCGGCATCAGAAGACGGCTTCTGGAATAGCCGGATTCATCGGCGATTCCACAGACTACCGGGATCAGAACTGCTGCTGTACCTGTGTTGGATAAGAATCCGGACATTACACCTACAATTACCATGATCGCAATGATCAGTGTTTTTTCTGTTCTGGCAAATTTTGTGACCAGTCCTCCGATCTTGTTTGCCATTCCTGTTTCAAACAATGCCTGGCCTACTACAAACATGCCAACGCAAAGGATTACGTTACTGTTTACATACTGTGAAAACGTTGTTGTCGCATCCACAACTCCGGTGAGGATCAGGCCGATCGCACAGATCGAAGCCGTCAGCCCAAGGGGAATTTTTTCAAGGATGAAGCTAATGATGGTGAACACAAGAAACAGCAATGTGATAGTTGTCTGAGACATTTCTGTACTCTCCTTTCACTAAGGTTTTTGTTTTCTCCTGAAAAGTATCGGCCGTACACGTTTCTTTTGATGCCTTTATTATAACTGGTGTACATATAAAAAAACAAATTAACGAAACACATATCCGCATAAAAAAAATTTATACTCTCAATTTTTAATGATAATTTTTATGCACTATTGCCATCAAATCCTCTTATTTTTAAATGAATATGGAAAAAATCACATGCCTATGGTATCTTTATAATAACAATCAGCTCCAAAGAGCAGGTTCTGTCCCTCATTTATTTCGATAAAATACAGAAATCTGATTAAAAATTTCATCTGATCATACACGGAAAGAAGGTTTATCATGACACTGAACCAATTACGCTATTTCTGCACAGCCAGCCGATGCCACAGCATCACAAAAGCAGCCGAAGAATTATATGTAACCCAGCCAACCATTTCCATGGCCATCCGTGACCTGGAGATCGAATTCGGGATCAGCCTCTTTTCCAGAAAAGGAAATCAGCTGAGCCTGACCCAGGAGGGAGAATCCTTCTACAAAAAAGCTACCTATATTCTTCAATACTGTAATGAACTTCAGGCTGACTACTCCAGCATGTCCAGGGTAAAACCTCCGCTTCGCATCGGAATCCCTCCAATGCTGAGTACTGTATTTTTTCCGGAACTTCTTACCGCTTTTCATGAAAGACACCCGGAGATCGCTGTGGTTCTGGAAGAATATGGATCTGTACGCGCCTGCAATCTGGTACAGGACGATACCCTGGATGTGGCACTGGTAAATATGGAACAGTATAATATTGATAAGTTTCACAACACCGTCCTGGCAGACGACCAGGTCGTTTTCTGTGTAAGCAACGACCACAAACTCGCCAGAAAAGAGACTGTCACAATAAAAGAAATGTCAAGAGAACAGCTGATCTTTTTTAATCCGGACTCTGTCCAGAATCAGCTTCTGAAGATGCGTTTTGAGATGGATGGCTACAAACCAAATATCGTCATGCACAGCAGCCAGATCTATACCACCCTGCAGTTTGTCAAAACCGGAAAATACGGCTGCTTTCTCTATTCCAGTATGACCGATAAATTTTCCTCTTCCAATATTACCGGCATCCCGCTTAATCCACCTGTCCGCATAAAGATCGGCATGGTATGGAAAAAAAGCAAATACATCAGCGGCGATATGCTGACATTTCTGCATTTCACCCGCATGTATTACAAAGAACATCCGCTGATAGAAAAATGATCGATTCCGCATCACAGTCTGCATCCCACTTAATGCGAGAATCTGTCAAAAAATCAAATTATATGTCGATTAATATTTCTAATAAATGGAATTTTTTTAATAAAACCCATTGAAATCCGTCAATTCATGTGATACTCTGTGTTACAGTGTGTTTCCACACTGAACGAATGACCGCCACTACCGTACACAAAAAGGTTGTGTCTGTCATTCAAAAATAAAAAAACTCAGGAGAGTTTCTTCCATAATAAATAGCATGGAAGAACGCCGAAGGTGTAAGCAGCCCACAAATGCTGCGAATCTCTCAGGCAAAAGGATGGAGGAAAGAGTAATGTTTCAACAAATCAACAACTTTATCACATGGTTTGACGGAGTCGTTTGGGGACTTCCGCTGATCATTCTGATCCTGTTCACAGGAATTCTGTTAACCGCTCGGTTAGGTCTTTTACAGGTGAGACATCTGGGAAAGGCACTGAAATTCATGGTAAAAAATGAAGAAGGCGGCACAGGTGAGGTCACAAGCTTCGGAGCTCTGTGTACTGCACTTTCCGCTACGATCGGAACCGGTAATATCGTAGGTGTTGCAACCGCGATCGCGGCCGGAGGACCGGGAGCACTTTTCTGGATGATCGTAGCTGCATTCTTTGGAATGGCAACCAAATATGCCGAAGGACTTCTCGCCATCAAATACCGTACCATTGATGAGGAAGGCCACGTTCTCGGCGGCCCGTTCTATTACATCGAAAACGGTATGGGTAAGCAGTGGAGATGGCTTGCCAAGATCTTCGCATTTTTCGGAGCCGGTGTAGGACTTTTCGGTATCGGAACCTTTACACAGGTGAATGGTATCGCATCCGCAGTCACCAACTTCTTTGACCCGGACAGCGCACACACCGTAGCACTTTTCGGAAATACCTATTCCTGGGCAACTGTAATCGCATGCCTGGTGCTTACCCTCTGTGTAGGACTTGTCGTTCTCGGAGGAATCCAGCGAATCTCCAAGGTATCCCAGGTTGTTGTACCATTTATGGCAGTTCTTTATGTTGCACTGGCACTGATCATCGTGATCACAAACATCACAGCCGTTCCGGCAGCGATCGTAACCATCGTAAAAACCGCCTTCACCGGAAGCGCACTTGCCGGCGGAGCTATGGGAACTATGGTTGTAGCCATGCAGAAGGGTATCGCCCGCGGTATCTTCTCCAATGAGTCCGGTCTTGGTAGTGCCCCAATCGCAGCAGCAGCTGCTCAGACAAAAGAGCCGGTACGTCAGGGTCTTGTATCCATGACAGGTACTTTCATTGATACTATCGTAATCTGTACCATGACAGGTCTTTCCATCGTCATCACAGAGACATGGAACACAGGTCTTGAGGGTGTTGCCATCACAACAGCCGCATTCCAGAAAGGACTTCCTTTCCCGCCGGTTGTAGCCTCCTTCTCACTGATGCTGTGCCTGGTATTCTTCGCATTCACAACGATCCTCGGATGGGATTACTACGGCGAAAGATGCCTGGAATACCTCTTCAACCGAAACAAAGCCGCTGTAAAAACTTACCGCTGGCTGTACATCCTCTGCGTATTCATCGGACCGTACATGACCGTAGCAGCTGTATGGAACATCGCAGATATCTTCAACGCCCTGATGGCATTCCCGAACCTGATCGCTCTTCTTGCCCTGAGCGGTGTGGTTGTAAGGGAAACAAAAGATTTCTTTAAAAGACATAAAAATTACGAGTTCTGATCTCGAACATCGTGATCAACTGCAAACACGCACAAACCCATATATCCCCTAAAATCATACAAAAAAGACGCGTACCTTTTATCCGATAAAGGGTCGCGTCTTTTTCATTACATTACTCTAATTTTATTGTACTTCTCTGATCATACAGAGCTCTTATTGTACACCTGATTACCTGATTTTTTCACTTATACGGTCAGTTTCATATCTGCAAGAAATCTCACGCCAACGTCAGGATTTCCATCTGATGCGTCAGATCCGCCGCATCCAAAGGCTCCTCACTTCGTATATCCTTCTTTTCCAGCCGGATACACATTTCCTCTCCATCTGTCATATGGAAAAAATTATCCTCCAGTGTTGTATCCACATCCGTAAATCCAATGGCTGTAAACGGACTGAAACAGCTGCTCTTCAGATGGATCACAAATGCATCATCCTGCTCCTCCACCTCAGCAGTGATCTCCGGTTTTTCCAGCTCCAGATATTTATAAGGTACCAGCGTTTCCACATCCCGGAGCACTTTTCCATCTGCCAGTGTGACTTCCGCCTCAAGGAAAATCTCGTACTTCTTCTCTTCCCATTTCGAAACATCCACAGCCAGGATCTGCCCGGATTCCTGCACACCCACAGTACCCTTTGCGGTGATCTTACCCAGAACTTCACATTCCATATTTTTCACATAAAAGACAACCTGATACGGCTGCTGCGCCATACTTTCATTTGCCAGGTACACCTGCATGGTATCCCCATCCCGGCACATGCTCACAGCCTGTGGCGCATAGAATTTTTTCGCCATATAATGGAGAGCTTTCCAGCGGCCAAAATAGTCAATACTTGCCCAGGATGCCACCGGCCAGTTGTCATTGATCTGCCAGTAAAGCGTACCCATACAGCGGCCTCTGTGACGTCTCCAATGATCAACTCCGTATTTCATAGCCATGCCCTGAAGAATCTGGCTCACATAGAGAAGCTTCCGGAAGTTCTCCGGATAACGGAAATTCTCAGAAATATAATACAGGATCTTGCCATTGGCTGCCGGATTCTTCTGATGATTCTCCATTACCCTGGAAAAAATATTCCGGTCTTTCTCTTCTGTAAAACTCTCCACCGTCTTCAGGCACGGGAAAGACTGGAAGCCGAACTCTGAACAGAAACGGAAATAATGCTTCTGATAATCCGTAAAAGGCTTTTGTCCATGCCATACATCCCAATAATGACAGTCACCCCGATTTTCGTCATCCGGGTCATCAAAACAGCCGCCGGAGCTTGGAGAGGACTGCCAGAAAAAGGTCTCGCTGTCTGCCGCTTTCACAGCTTTCGGAACCACATGATCAAACATCTTTATGTAATCTGCACGGAGATATTTTGACTCATTCTCTACCTCCGGCCAATGATCCCAGGCAGACTCCATCTCGTTGTTTCCGCACCACAGGCCAAGGGATGCATGGTGGCGGAGCCGCTTCACATTGTCTGTAATCTCTTGCGTGATATTTTCCTCAAAAGATTCCGTAAGATCATAAACATTACACGCAAACATCAGATCCTGCCATACGATCAGACCCATCTCATCACAGAGATCATAGAAATGATCGGAAGGATAATAACCGCCGCCCCACACACGGACACAGTTAAAGTTGGCACATTTGCAGGATTCCAGAAGATACTCCTGAAGCTCCGGCGTGATCCTAGAATAGATACAGTCCTCCGGAATATAGTTTCCGCCCATGGCAAAAATCTTCACGCCATTGACACAGAACGCAAATTCTTTTCCCCAGAGATCTTTTTCCTGGCTGATGGTAAGGGTGCGGAGACCGACGCGCTTTGTTATGGTTTCCAGAACTGTGCCGTTCTCATCCAAAAGTTCTACTTGAATTTTATATAACGGTTGATCACCATAGCCATTTGGCCACCAGAGTTTGGGGTTGTGGATTGTGGATGTCAGAGTTGCCGACTTATTATTCTGTAACCCAACCTCTTCTTCACTGCATAAGCAGCCTTCATCCTCCCGGACACGCACTCTCACCCGGCACTTATCCACATCCGTTCCACTAACAGCCACAGTTGTACACACATCCACAACATTATCCCCTTGCACCTGTGTGATCTTCACATCCGCAATCCTCGGATGGCTGTACGCTTCCAGATAAATATCCCGGAAAATCCCGGCGTCAATGGTCTGGGGGCCCCAGTCCCATCCAAACATGCAGTGAGCCTTGCGAATCAGCTGGTTTCCTTTCATGCCGCCGCAGGGAACATAGTGGATTTCCTTGTTCTCCTCATACTCATAATCTTCAATATATTTGAACACTGAACGGAAAATGATCTGGATCTGATTCTCCCCGGAATGAAGAAGCGCTTTCACATCCAGCTTCCAGGTGCGGTGCATATTGTCTGTAGATCCGGCCTTCTGCCCGTTGATATAAATATCTGTGAGGGTATCCAGCCCCTCACACACCAGAATCACGTTCTCCTCATCCAGGATATCTTCTGCAACCTTAAATGTTCTGCAAAACTCATAATCCTTCCAGAACAGCTCTCGCGTCGCATCTTCATTGGTCCGGTAAAAAGGATCTTCAATCTTCCCAGCTCCATAAAGCCCGGAAAGCACAGATCCCGGAACCTGCACCTCACATAAAGTATCTTTTCCTGCTTCCGCCAGATTCCACTGGCCATTTAATATTATTCTCCTCATAAAATAAACCTTCTCCTGTATAAGCCCCATTTTTATACAGTCCCATATATAGGACTATTACATTTTTATAATCTGTCCTATAATTCGGACTTTATTTCCATCGTTCCTACAAACCTTTTTACAACTTTCCCCCATAATTCTGATAATTCTCAATATAATCCAGAATCTCCTCCGGATCTTTCATAAACCGGCACATATCCACAACATCCCTTGCCATGAATTTCTCCCCGGCCGTATACTCCAGAAGCGCCTGCATACTGTCGTAATATCCATTAATATTATAAAGAACGATGGGCCGGTCAATCCGTCCCAGACTCTTCAATGTCAGGATCTCAAAAAATTCCTCATAAGTACCAATTCCCCCAGGTACCACGATGGTCGCATCGGAACGACTTTCCAGCAGATGCTTCCTCTCCCTCATATTTTCCGTAAAAATAAACTCTGTACAATGTTCATACAGCACTCCCGGCTGGTCAAAAAATCTTGGCGCAATCCCCAGAATATAACCACCTTCCCGGTCAACACCCCGGGCTGCCGCACCCATCAGTCCCTCTTTTCCACCGCCAAAAACAAGGCCATGGCCACGCTTTCCCATCAGCCGTCCCAGTTCCTCGGTTTTCTCATAATAAATCTTTTTCAGCTCTGCGCTGGATGCTCCATAGATACAAATATTCATAATTCTGTCTCCTTCCCTGCTGCCTCCACAAATGCCTGTAAAAGTTTCAACTGCTCCGAAGAATCATACATCATCTCCGGATGCCACTGAACCGCCACCGCAAATGGATGACCTTCAAGTTCCATGGCTTCCGGCACACGATCCTCAGACCAGGCTGTGATCTTTACATTTTCTCCGGCATCTTTTATTGCCTGATGATGAAAAGAATTCACCCGGATCTCCTGGCTTCCGTAAATCTTTTCCAGTGCACTGCCTTCTGCAATTTTCACTCCATGCCAGGCAAAATTTCTCGGATATTTATCCCCGAAATGATGCTCAAAACCGCCCTCTTTTTCCAGATCCTGATAAAGCGTTCCGCCGCAGGCCACGTTCATGATCTGAATCCCCCGGCAGATTCCTAAGATAGGCTTTTTCTTCTCCATCATAAAATATCTGGAAATCGCAAGATCCTGCTCATCCCTCATTGGCATGATCGTTCCGCAATAACCCTTCGGAAAGACACCATACCGCTCCGGCCCCACATCATGCCCGCCGGAGATCAGCACACCATCCAGCTGATCCAGAAACGGCTTCGCAGCCTCCAGATTGCCATACTGGGGGATCAACACCGGGATCGCTCCGGCTTTCTCCAAAATATACACATAATCACCGCTGACAAAATCCCAGTCCTGCCCGGTGATCCCCATCCCCGAAACCATTCCAACAGCATCCCGGTAATCAAAATTACAGGTAATGCCGATCACAGGTTTTCTTTTCCTCATCCTTCTCCTCTTTCCACCAAAAAATGGTCACTTTTTATCACTTTTACATATTTTTTAATGCTCTTATCGTCTGCAGCACATCTTCCTTTGTACAGCATTCGATCGTCCAGGTCCGCTCCTCCGTCTCCGAAAGCATCCCCAGAACTTTTTCATATGGAATATTTCCTGCGCCAAGTGCCATGTGAGAATCCCGGTCACCATTGTTGTCATGGACATGGACATGTGTCACATAAGGAGCCAGTTTCTCCGTCCACTCCAGCACCGGAATCTTTGAATAACAGTGTGCATGCCCCATATCAAAGCACAGATGAAAATTCGGATATTTTTCCCCAAGGATTTTATAAACATCCAGAACTGGATCGATCTGTGGGTCAAACACATTCTCCATCACGATTTCCAGTTCTTTATGCTCTTCCAGAAATTCTCCGAAAAACTCCGCCACTCTCTCAGGCCAGCCCTGCAGATAGTGAACATAAGGGTTCATGCAGGTATGATAAACGATCTTTTTTGCCCCAAGCTCCATGCCTGCTGTATAAGTCTGGTGAAAACGCATCATGGTAATTTTCCGCACTTCACTGTCAAAAGCTGCGGGATCGATATTCATAAAAGGTCCGTGCAGCGTCAGTCCCCGGCAGCCCATAAATTTCAGGCGTTCGCGATAACTGTGGATGGATTCATTCAGATGATCCAGATTATCCGCAATGGAAAATTCAATACTTTCGATTCCCACTCCTGTCTGATCGATGATCTCTTTCATCTCATCATCCGGCAGAAGATGACTGATATATATCATGTTTTTTTACCTGGGTAAAGCCTTCTTTGGCTTCCCATCCTTTCTTCCGGTCTTGCGAACTGCAGCGCAGACATTCACATATCCGGTATCTTATATTTCTACATATAAGTTTCGCCGATCTCTGCAGATCATAGCAGAGACCGGCTTTCCGTCATTTCCGTGCACATCTGAACCGCACAGAAAATGCCTGTTATTTTCATTATAATCTGACATTCACACAGGGTCAAGAAACATGTTTTTTACACAGAGATTTCGCTTTTAAGGAAGAAAGTTTCCCGTTTTACCTACAGTTTACGAGG
>CAVEKJ010000031.1:12229-13213 GCA_963616205.1 Prevotella sp. | reverse complement strand
TTTCTACTATACCACTTGAAGATATATTTGGAAAATGATATTATTTTATAAAAGCGATAGGTTTTGCCTATATATTTTTTCATAAGGAGGATTTCATATGACCATCCGCCATCTCACTGTTTTTGTCGCCGTTGCGGAACAGGGCTCCATGAGTGCCGCTGCCAAGTATCTTTATATTTCCCAGCCAACGGTCAGCCAGGCCATCCGGGAACTGGAAACCCATTACAACGGTCTTCTCTTTGAGCGCCTTGGCAAAAAACTCTATCTCACAGACCGCGGGAAACTGCTTCTCCCGCATGCCAGGGAAATGATCCGGCAGTTTCAGCAGCTGGAGGAACTGATGCAGAACCAGGGCCAGTCTTCCACCCTGAAACTTGGTTCCACCCTTACTGTTGGAACCTGCCTGGCCCCGTCCATTATTCTGGATCTTAAGAAAAAATTTCCGGATCTTGAGGTTTACTCTTTTGTCACCAACACCAAGACTATCGAACAGAAGCTTCTCCGCTCAGAACTGGATGCCGCTGTGGTAGAAGGCGAGATCCATTCTCCGGAACTTGTTGTTCTTCCCATCATTGATGACAGCCTGGTCCTCGCCGCCGGAAAAAATCATCCCTTTTACTGCAGGAGCCGTATCCACGTCCGGGAACTGAATGAACAGAAATTTGCAGTCCGGGAATACGGCAGCGGTACCAGACAGCTTTTTGAAGATTACACCCTCCGCCACAACCTGAAGATCCAGACTGCCTGGGAAGCAAACAGCCCACAGGCGCTGCTCAATGCGGTCCTGTATAACAAAATGCTGTCCGTCATGTCCATCCGTCTGATGCATCAGGAGATCCGCCAACGTTCTGTCCGGGTTTTCTACAATGAAGCCGGGGAATGGAACCGGAAATTCAAGCTGGTCTACCACAAGAACAAATTTCTCACCTCTGCGATCTTCGAGCTGGAAAAGATCCTCCACGCCTACCAGCAGCTGGAACTGCC
>CAVEKJ010000031.1:0-12219 GCA_963616205.1 Prevotella sp. | reverse complement strand
GGGGAACTGCCTTCGATCATGGGGGTACTGGAACAGGAGTAAAAAAAAAAGGGGCTGTCGCACTAGCAAATATTTTTTGCCGGGCGGCAGCCCCACCGATATGGCAAAAAACTGTCAAAAAAAAGCCTTCATGCTCCCATATTTTCCTTGCATTTAAACCACTGTTATGCTATACTCTCAATCGTTGCAAAGCCCGTAAAAACAAGGTCTTACAGATGGGTGCAGCCGGCGGTCACCGCCGTAAAATGTGCTGAGTGTTCGTGACCTTCCACTCATAAAACAAAACTAAAGGAGACTCAAAAAATGAAAAACAAGAGTACACTGTTTCTGGTACAGGGAGCTGCCATTGCAGCTGTGTATGTTGTGCTTACCCTGGTGTTTGCACCACTTAGTTTCGGTGAGGTTCAGATCCGGTTTTCCGAAGCACTGACTGTACTTCCTTTCTTCACCCCGGCAACTATCCCGGGATTATTTGTGGGATGCATCATCGCCAATCTTCTTGGCGGAGCCATTCCGGTTGATATCATCTTCGGAAGTATTGCCACACTGATCGGTGCCTTTTTCACCTACAAACTTCGCACCGCAGGAAAATGGACCGCACCGATCCCGCCGGTTGTATCCAACATTGTGATCGTTCCTTTCGTGCTCCGTTACGGATATGGGATCAATCTTCCGATCCCGCTTATGATGCTTACCGTAGGAGCCGGTGAAGTTGTATCTGCCGGCGTCATCGGCATGATCCTTCTCGGTGCACTTTCCAAATACAGAAACGTACTTTTTCATAAAAAGGCAGCAGTCTGATCTGCTGCTTTTTTATTTTTTCTCTGCTGTCATCTGCATATTCCGCAATATCCGCTTTTCAAGTCTTGATACCTGGACCTGGGAGATTCCCAGTTCCCTGGCGATCTCATTCTGCGTCATATCCTGGAAATACCGCATATAGATAAGTTTCCGTTCTTTTGCTTCCAGTGACCCCAGCATTTCTTCCAGAAAGATCCGGTTCAGTGCTTTTTCCTGCCGGTTATCCTGTTCCGGGATCTTGTCCATCAGGGAAATTTCTGTTCCCTCCCCCTGATAGATCGTTTTGTGTAGAGATTCCACCTCTGCGCCGGATTCCATGATCATTACCAGTTCTTCTGTGGAAATCCCCATCTCCGTGGCCAGCTCTTCCATTGTCGGTTCCCGCTCCAGCCTGCGTGTCAGTGCTTCACGCACCTGATAAACTCTGTAGTGATTTTCTTTCAGTGAACGGCTGACCTTCAGTATCCCGTCATCTCTTAAATAGCGTTTGATTTCTCCTAAGATCATCGGAACCGCATAGGTGGAAAATTTCACGTCATAAGACAGATCAAATTTATCCACAGCTTTCAGAAGACCGATACTGCCGATCTGAAACAGATCTTCCATCTCCACTCCACGCCCCAAAAAACGCTTTGCCACACTGTAGATCAGTCCTGTATTTTCTTCAAACAAAAGATCTCTTGCCGCTTTATCCCCCTGGTGTGCACGCCCGATGAGGACAAGAGTACGATCCATAGTTACCTCCTGATGATCTTTTTCATGTGCACGGTAGTCCCACGACCAACCTCTGATTCCACCTCAACTTCATCCATAAATGCCTCCATAAATGTAAAGCCCATACCGGAACGGTCTTTATCCGGTTTGGTCGTAAACAGCGGTTCCATCGCTTTTTTGATATCCGGGATCCCGGTTCCATGATCGATGATATCTACACAGAGTTCCCTTCCGCTCAGCCGGCAGTCTACCTGGATCTTATGTACCTCGCCTTCATACCCGTGTATGATGCAGTTGGTCACAGCCTCGGAAATCGCAGTCTTCAGATCCGAAACTTCTTCCATTGTAGGATTCAGCTGCGTACAGAACGAAGCCACTGCCACTCTTGCCAGTGCTTCGTTTACCGGCCTGCTGTCAAAAATGATCGACATTTCATTTGTGTTTTCCATCATAGACACCCTCCTGTCCTTCTGCATTTTTTTCATTTCCGCAGATTTCAATATATCTTCCAACTCCGGAAAGCCTCAGAAGTTTTGCAATATGACTGTTTGCATTGATCACCTGCACACACTTTCCTCTCATTCCAAGGGCCCGGTATCTTCCCATAAGCAGTCCGATACCGGAACTGTCCATAAAAACGGTCTCTGAAAAGTCAAAAACCATATTTTTTATATAGTCGTGTCCAATAATACGGTCTGAATCTCTCCGGATTTCATCGGAAACTGGATGATCCAGTTCTTCCGGAAGATGCACAGTCAGCACGGTTCCGGCTTTTTCAAATCCTGAATGCATTCTATTATTCCCCCATTTTTCATTTCTTATTCAATATTTTTTATGTTCCGGCAATAAAAAAAGGAATGTGCAAAAGCACATTCCCCTTCTCCGAGGTTTCTCCTCTGTATGGTTTATATCCTGTTTTTATTCTGTATATCCCCCATCATAAGAGGAATCTTCATATCCACTGTCACTGTTATCTTCTCCGGAATCTCCTGTATCCCCGTCAGAACTCTGTGCATCTGTTCCATCCGAAGATGCAGTACTGTCTGCAGTATCCGAAGTTCCGTCCGTACTGTCTGTTCCGTCAGTGGAACTGCTCTCGATCCCGCTTACTCCTGTCTTTCCGCTGATCGTATTATAGATTCCCTTTGCGGAATCTGACAACGTATCCACATATACATTCTGGATCTGCAGGGCCGCTGTATCCAGATCATCCTGTTGCATGGCGGTATATGCAGAAAACAGTGCCTCATAACTCTGGCTTCTCTTCTTTTCTTCCTCCACCTGCTTGGAGACTGCGTCTGCCGTATCATTGGACTGGGCAGCTTCTCCCTGGGCTTTGGTGAGTTCCACACTCTGGCTGGAAAGCGAATCACTGTACTGTATGATCTGCTGATTAGCCTGACGATAGATATCCTGTTTCACAGCAGGCAGTACCAGAAGCCAGAAGGCCGCCGCACCTGCCACAAACCCGATCACCATGGTAAAGAAAAGTGAGACCTTGGACTGTTCTTTATAGGATGATGGTCTTACAACGATCTCTCCTGAAATGTTATCATTTTCATTCTTTCCATTTCCGAAAAGCCCCTTCCGCCTTTTTTCCATTTTTGTAGTAACACCAGTCTGTTCGTCTACTTCGCGGAGAAAACGAAGGGTGGTGGTATTGGTCTTGTCGATCCTGGCCGCTTTTTTCAGCGTTCTCCTTGCCTTGTTCCACTCCTGATTCTTCATCTGGATCAGAGCTAAAAGATGATAGCCCTTGATCAGTTTCGGATTCTGGGAGAGGATCTTTTTCAGACGGATCGCCGCCATATCTTCATGCCCCTCCCTGCACATGGCAAGAGCATTGTTGTACTTCTTGATGCTTTCATTGATCATTTCCAGTTTGTTCTGGTTCGCCTGAAGCTTCGCAATATACTCAGAAGCCAGATTCCGGTTCTTCTGGATATTTTTGCTGATAACCCACTCACTCAGTGCTGCAACAACCTCTCCGGTCTCAAAATACACCAGGCCGAGAAGATTCCTTGCACGGATGTTTCGTTTATCATAGGCAAGACTCTGCTTCAGACAGCTGATTGCTCCGGACAGATCACGGATGCTTGCTTTTTCCAGTCCCTGGTTATAATAGAGCTTGGAAAGATAATCCACCTTTTTCTGGATCAGCACATTGGCACCACAGTGCGGACAGTAATCCAGATCCGTATCTGTCAGGAACGCTCCACAGTTTATGCAGTTCATTCATATCTCCTTATCTTACACGTCTGTTGCTCTTAACCTCCCGCAGCATCTCCTGGAGCACATCCATGATATCTGTGATCTCACGGTCATAGATCGCACCTTCTACATCTGCCACATCCAGACATGGTTCAAATTTCTTCAGTTCCTCTTCGTAATCGATCATAATTTTTTCCTCCTGATCACAGCCTTGATCTCGCCTACCAGATAAAGGGAACCTACGCAGAACAGCATACCGTCCTCGCCTTTCTCCTTTACTGCCAGTTCAAAAGCTGATGGAACATCTTCTACTGCTTCTACTTCCGGCACTCCGTCTTTGCGGAAAATTTCCGCAAGTTCCTCCACCGGGACTTTACGGTATCCGCCCACCTGTGTAACGATCACATGGCGGAAACGGATCCTTGTACATATGGTACGGATCATATCTGTATAATCTTTGTCATCCACTGCGGAAAACAGCAAAGTCAGCGGAAATTCATCCTGAAAATGCTCTGCAGTCTCCACAAATTTCTCCACACCGTCTTCATTATGCGCTCCATCTACGATCACGCCCGGAAGAACCGTCTCCATTCTTCCCTGCCAGCGGGTTTTCGCCATACCCTCTTTCAGAGCTTCCAGTGATACCGGGATCTGTTTTTCCAGCACCTGAATGGTTTTTACCGCAAGGGCCGCATTCATAACCTGATAACGGGCGATAAACGGAATACTGAACACGGTATCTCCATAAGCCTCATCTTTCAGGGAAAAATCAATTCCATCTTTTGTGATCTTATGGATCTTCGTATCTTCCCGTTTCAGCTCATAGTACGGACATCCAAGTTCCTGGGCATGCTCCCGCATAACGCGCGCCGCATCCGGATCATTTCCGTCATAAATTACCGGAACCCCCGGAACCATGATCCCTGCCTTCTCTCCCGCAATCTCGGAAACCGTATTTCCAAGATACTGCATATGGTCAAGGCTGATGGAAGTGATCACACAGGCTGCCGGATCTTCCACTGCTGTGGTCGCATCCAGACGTCCTCCAAGACCGGTCTCCAGTGTTACATAATCCACGCCGGCTTCTGCAAAGATCACCATTCCCATGAGAAGAAGTGTCTCAAAATAGGTTGGGTGATAGCTGCCTTCCGCAACCAGTTCATCGGAAAGTTCTTTTACTTTCTCAAAAGCCCGAAGGAAGGTATCGTCATCGATCACTTCCTCATTGATCTGAAAACGCTCATTGATCTCCACCAGATGGGGAGAAGTAAAAAGTCCGCAGGAATATCCGGCTTCCCGGAGGACCGATGTGATAAACGCACAGGTGCTTCCCTTTCCGTTGGTTCCTGCCACATGGATCACACGGAATTTCTTCTGCGGATCTCCAAGTCTTCTTAAACATTCTCTGGTATGGTCCAGGCTGTTCTTGGTTGTAAACCTGGGTATGTCTTCAATATACGCAACTGCTTCTTCGTAATTCATAAAAAAAACCATCACTTATCTATAATGTATTCGCAGGGGACTTTTGGGGAGAAAAGCTTCTCCCCTCCTTGTCCGCTACGATACCATTATATAATAGTGGTGGAAGATGTCCAGTCCTAATCGTAATATTTTATCCGACATTTTTTGTATCGGATGCGTTTTCTGTGCTGTTTTCTTCTCCGGAATTCTCAGTTGAATCCGTTTCGGATGCTGTCTCTGACGTATCGGACGAAACTGTGGCAGAAGAATTTTTTTCACTGTCAAGCTTCCACTTACTGTCAGAAAGCAGTGCATAAACCGCACGGTCGTGGCTCTTGGTCATGGCCTTTCTGGTGGAACTGTTGCTTCGCTGTACCACCGAGATCCGGTCAAAATCATCCAGTTCCTGTCCGGTGATGATCAGCTTGGTAGGATTTACATAAACGGTATCATACCATTCTCCGTTGATCTTCACCTGGCTGGATGGCGTAAAGTTGGTTCCCTGGATGTAATAGGTGTGATCTGTCTCCGACACAACCTGAATGGAATCCAGTGTGGTATCATAGATTCCCATACGCATCTTGGTCCGCTCAAAAGGATTCTCTCCATCATAGGAATACTGCTCTCCATAGAGAAGGTCATACTGCAGGGTTTCCAGATCCACCTGATAATTCTTGGTGTTTCTTCTTGCCTGATGATATTTGATAATATTTCCCTCATGGATACCTACGCGGTCCATAACCTCTGCTGCCATCTGGTAAGCCGCAAGATTCTCATTCTTTTTCTTAAGTCCGAAATTATCCCACATGACATACTCGGTCTGGAAGAGATACTTGTTATCCACATCCTCCACAGTCAGTCCCATAGTCGGCAGATGGTCACCGTACATAACCAGTACCACATCTTCCGGATAATCCGCAAGCTTGTCTGTCAGCTCCTTGACAAAATTATCCATCTCGTGGATCTGGTTCACGTAGTATTCCCACTTGTTGTTCAGTTCCTCCGTCGGTGCACCGGAAACTGTGATCTCCGGATTTTCCAGTACCGGTTCCGAAGGATAATCTCCATGTCCCTGTACGGAAATGGTGTACACATAATCCGGACCTTCTGTGGAATCCAGACATTTGATGATCTCATCAGTAAGCACACTGTCCTTGGTCCAGCCCAGCGGGTTCTTCTGGTTCTCATCTTTCATATACTCCGCGGAAGTAAAGGTATCAAAGCCCAGATTCGGGAAAATACTTCTCCTTCCATAGAAGTTCGCCTCATTGTTATGTATGGCGTGTGTGGTATATCCCAGATTTTTCAGCACATACGGGGCACTCTCACAGGTCGTTTCCTTAAGAATACTCTTATAAGGATACTCCCCTGGTCCGAAATAATGAAGGCTCATTCCGGTAATGGACTCAAACTCTGTGTTGGCAGTTCCGGCTCCTACGGACGGAACTTTGTAATAACCGGAAGAATACTCTTTCATCAGTTTCCGGAAATTCGGGATCGGATCCTCGGAAATATCCAGATAATTTACAAGGGTCGGATCAAAAAATGACTCCAGCTGTAAAAACAGGATATTGGGGTGGCTTCCTTCCTTGGTTTCCGGAAGATTTTCCTCAGATTTCTCAATCTTTTTGATCTCACTTTTGGAATAATCCCTGGGAGCACTGATTCCGGTATTAAAGATTGTCGTTGCCAGACAGTAAGGATATCCGTAATCCTCATAAGCGATGGCAATGTTTCCAAAATAATTGGAAAGAACTCTTTTTTCCAGGGCAAGCTGTGTGATTCCTCCAAAGGCAAGGATTCCCACCAGGATCAGTGGAATGTTTACCTTGTATTTCAGTTTGCCTCTGTATTTCGGCGATTTTATCAGGATGATCAGAAGGATCAGGACCGCAACGCCAAGAAGTACCGCACCGATCGTCATCTGCGTCTCTGTCAGGTATTTCTTTGCAATACTGAGCCCGTCTGTCAGGTTCTTCACATCCGGGCCTGTAAACGGTGTGACACGATTAAGAAGAAGAACACCGTTTACGATTCCCAGGAACAGCCAGAAGCTGCCGATAAAAATACGCCAGAAAATTCTCTTTCGGAAGAGATAAACAAGCAGCATAGTCGTAAAGATAAACGCTGTGTTATAAGCAAATACAAGCGGCTTGGTGGTCATGTAGGTCCAGGCCTCTGTGAACGAGTGCCTGCATATGGCCTCGATCACAAAGTACAGGACTGCACAGCCCAGAGCCTGAAGTATCAGCGAAATCTTATTGAAAAAGTTACACCACTTCATTGAAACACTCCTTCGTTATTTCATCATCTGTGTTAACTGCAGGTTCACTTTCTCTTTCATCTCTTTGTATTTCTCAAGTTTCTCCTTCTCTGCCTCTACCTTTGCTGCAGGTGCCTTGTTCACAAAGTTCGGGTTGTTTAACATTCCCTCACAGCGGGCGATCTCTTTTGTAAGACGATCCTGCTCTTTTTTAAGACGCTCGATCTCTTTTTCACGGTCGATCAGGTCCTCCAGCGGCAGATATACAACACCGTCTGCTACAACGATGGATACCGCATCCTCGCCGATTCCGCTCTTATCCTGCTGTACGTGGATCTCTTTTGCAAACGCAAGGTTTGTAAAGGATTTCTTGCAGGATTCAAAACGTGCACAGCTCTCTGCGTCCTTACCTACGATGTAGATATTGGTCTTTCTGTTCTGCGGTACGTTCATCTCATTTCTGGTATTACGGATTCCACGTACAACTTCCTGGAAGCTTGCAACTGCTTTTTCAGCCTCTGCAAAGTTCATCTCATCTTTGTATACCGGCCAGTCGGAGATCATGATGGACTCTTCCTCAGGAAGCAGTGTGCAGTAGATTTCTTCTGTGATAAACGGCATAAACGGATGGAGAAGCTTCAGTCCCTGTGTCAGTGCAGTGCGGAGTGTCCACAGTGCATCGTTTGCTGCTGCCGGGTTTTCCTCTGCTTTCCACAGTCTTACTTTGGCCATCTCAATATACCAATCGCAGAGCTCATCCCACAGGAAGTCATAGACTTTCTGTACGGCGATTCCAAGCTCATATTTATCCATGTTCTCAGTAACGTCACGAATCACAGTATTCAGTCTGGAAAGGATCCATTTATCCTCGTTGCAAAGAGCGTTCAGGTCTTTCGGCTCTGTTACGGTCTTTCCTTCCAGGTTCATCATAATGAAACGGGAAGCGTTCCAGATCTTGTTTGCAAAGTTACGGCTGGACTCTACACGCTCCCAGTAGAAACGCATATCATTTCCAGGTGCGTTACCTGTCATCAGAGTCAGACGAAGGGCATCTGCGCCGTATTTGTCAATTACTTCCAGAGGGTCGATACCATTTCCAAGGGATTTACTCATCTTACGTCCCTGGGAGTCACGTACCAGACCATGGATCAGTACATGGTGGAACGGAGTCTCGCCGGTCTGCTCCAGAGCGGAGAATACCATACGGATAACCCAGAAGAAGATGATATCATATCCGGTTACCAGGACGTCTGTCGGATAGAAGTACTCAAGTTCCGGTGTCTTGTCCGGCCATCCAAGTGTGGAGAACGGCCACAGTGCGGAACTGAACCAGGTATCCAGAGTATCCTCATCCTGGTGCATATGTGTGCATCCGCATTTCGGGCACTTTTCAGGCATTTCTCTTGCAACAACCATCTCACCGCACTCATCGCAGTAATAAGCCGGGATTCTGTGTCCCCACCAGAGCTGACGGGAAATACACCAGTCGCGGATGTTCTCCAGCCAGTGCAAGTAAGTCTTGTCAAAACGTGCCGGAACAAACTGAAGGTTTCCGTCGTCCAGAGTCTTGATGGCAGCTTTTGCCATTTCGTCCATTTTTACAAACCACTGTGGTTTGATCATCGGCTCTACGGTTGTACCGCAGCGGTCATGGGTACCAACACTGTGGTTATGCGGAACAACTTTTACAAGAAGTCCCTGTGCTTTCAGGTCCTCAACCATTGCCTTACGTGCCTCATAGCGGTCCATACCTGCGTATTTTCCACCAAGGCTGTTGATGGTCGCATCATCATTTAAGATATTGATCTCCTCAAGGTTATGACGGCGTCCTACCTCGAAGTCGTTCGGGTCGTGTGCAGGTGTGATCTTTACGCAGCCGGTTCCGAATTCCTTGTCAACGTACTCATCGGCAATTACCGGGATCTCTCTGTCTGTAAGAGGAAGCTTCAGCATCTTGCCTACCAGATCTTTATATCTCTCATCCTCCGGGTTTACAGCAACTGCAGTATCACCGAGAAGTGTCTCCGGACGTGTGGTCGCGATCTCAACGAACCGTCCTTCCTCGCCTACGATCGGATAATTGATGTGCCAGAAATATCCGTCCTGGTCCTCATGTACAACCTCTGCATCAGAAATAGAAGTCTGGCATACCGGACACCAGTTGATGATCCTGGAACCTTTGTAAATATATCCTTTCTCATAGAGACGGATAAATACCTCCTGAACAGCCTTGGAGCATCCTTCATCCATGGTAAAACGCTCGCGCTCCCAGTCTGCGGATGCACCCAGTTTTTTCAGCTGGTTGATGATTTTTCCGCCGTACTCCTCTTTCCATGCCCAGGCATGTTTCATGAATTCCTCGCGGCCGATCTCATTCTTGTCGATGCCTTCTTTACGAAGCTTCTCAGTTACCTTAACCTCTGTAGCAATGGCTGCATGATCAGTTCCCGGCTGCCAGAGAGCTTCATAGCCCTGCATTCTCTTGAAACGGATCAGGATATCCTGCATGGTCTCATCCAGTGCATGGCCCATGTGCAGCTGTCCGGTTACATTGGGCGGCGGCATTACGATTGTGAAAGGTTTTTTGTCCGGATTTACTTTTGCATGGAAGTATCCGTTGTCCATCCATTTTTTGTACAGACGATCCTCAATACCCTTGGGATCATAAGTCTTTGCAAGTTCTTTGCTCATGTCTTCCTCCTGAATCTTTTTGGAATCAAGCTGTATTTCCTACAGCTCTTTCTGATTATGGGAGCTTTAAAAGGCTCCTGTTTTCTGCAAGAAAAAGCACGCCCTCCACACAGGAATCTAATAACTCCTGTGCGAAGGGCGATCATTCTCGCGGTACCACCTTCATTATCCGGGAAAAATATCTTATCTATCCTTCCCTTCTATCTCTTATCCCTTAACGCGGGGTACGTGAAAACCTACGCAGCAGCTTCTGTATTTATTCTACATTTCTGCTTTCAGTTTCCCGGCTCCTAAGCTACCTTCTGCAGTCTTCCATCTGAAAATGCCTTCCAGCCTGCGCTTCTTATGCGTCCGTGCATTTCTCTCTGCCAGCGTAGACCTGCATACTCCTCTTATTCAACGCCTTTACCATGTTCCTACTATAATGAAATTTTCTTTTTTTGTCAAGACGGCGGCCTGCATTTCCAGGGATTTCACATATTTCCCTGTATGCAGGCCTTCTTATCATTTCTGTATTTTTATTCCACGCTCTTCAATGACTCTACCATGTCGATCTTTTTCAGTTTAAAGTGCATGACCATATTTACAAACATGGAGAATCCAAAGGTAATGATTCCGCTGTAAATAAAGCTTGGTGTCTTGATGTTTCTTCCGAACATCACCGCATCTACCTCAACGGTTGTGATCACATACCGGTGCAGGAAGATTCCGAACACTGCACCTACCAGGATTCCTATGATGGAAAGAAGGATATTTTCCCGGAATACATACTGGGAAACTTCGCCGTCATAGAAGCCGAGGACTTTCAGGGTAGCAAGCTCTCTCTGCCGCTCTGTGATATTGATGTTGTTCAGATTATACAGTACCACAAATGCCAGCATTCCGGCGGAAATGATCAGAACCCAGATTACCGTTCCGAGAGATCCCAGCATTCGCTCTACCTGGCCGGCTGTGCTGCTTGTATAACTGATACTTAAGGCCGCCGGATATTTCAGGATCTCATTTCCCAGAGTCTCCAGATCACTTTCTGAATCTTCTTTCATGGTGTATACAGTACTTGAATACTCCGGTTTCTCTCCGAATATTTTTTCATAGCAGGATGGCGTCATGTAGACGTAATGTCCCATATAGTTTTCGGTTACCGCGGTGATCTTCACCTTGTATTTCTTATTGTCTTTTTCCAGGGTGATCTCATCTCCCGCCTTTACCCCGATCAGGGAAGCTGTTTTTTCACAGATCACTGCTCCGTCATCGGTAAGCTCATACTGTTCATGAGATTTCCGGTCACGCAGGGTTACATCCTCTTTAAAGTTTTCCAGATTTTCCGGAACATATACATAGGCACTGACACTTCCTTTTGCCTTTGGTGCTGTCATCTTGGTGAGCTGCACACGGGTATAGTGGTCGATCTCACTGTTTCCATCCAGGAATTTCAGGAGATCTTTTTCCTCGCTGTCTGTGGCATCGTCGTCGTTGATCACCATGGCATCGTAATGCTGGATCTGGTCATACTGCAAAAGGGCGATGTCCATAATGGAATCGTAAAGTCCGAATCCTACCAGCATCAGGCCCATGCTTCCCGCAATTCCGAAGATGGTCATAAAGAGACGTTTCTTGTACCGGAAAAGATTTCGCATGGATGATTTCCAGGAAAAACTCAAATGCTTCCAGATAAAACCGATCCGTTCGATGAGGATCCTTTTTCCTTCTTTCGGTGCAGGCGGGCGCATCAGGGATGCCGGTGTCTCTGCCAGTGTCTTTGCACAGGAAAACAGGGTTGCTCCCATGGTGCAGACCACTGCTGCCCCGGAAGCCATCAGCGCATAATGCATCTCATAATTCAGCTGCATGTAATCGCCTATATTCCAGTACATGATTCCGTATGCCTGGATAATGATAAACGGAAGGACTTTTTCTCCAAAAAGAACTCCCACGATACTTCCGCCTACTGTAGCCAGAAATGCGTAGCTTAAATATTTAGATGCAATGGATGCTTTTCCATAACCAAGGGCTTTCATGGTTCCGATCTGGGTACGCTGTTCCTCCACCATTCGCGTCATCGTAGTAAGGCTGATAAG
>CAVEKJ010000030.1:0-13296 GCA_963616205.1 Prevotella sp. | reverse complement strand
GATGTGGCAACACTTGCCCTGGAATATGACATTGACGCCATTCAGGATGCAGGCCTGATCGACGATGGATGGATCAATGAATATCCGGATGACAGTGCTCCGTACACTTCCACCATTGTATTTCTGGTGAGAAAAGGAAATCCGAAAAACATCCATGACTGGGATGATCTTACAAAAGATGACGTGGGGGTGATCACACCAAACCCGAAAACTTCCGGAGGTGCCCGCTGGAATTACATGGCAGCCTGGGCTTATGCCAATGAGAAATACAATGGCAACGAGACAGAGATGAAGGATTTTATTAAGAAGCTTTACAAAAATGTCCTGGTTCTGGATTCCGGAGCGAGAGGTGCCACAACTTCTTTCGTGGAAAACGGACAGGGTGATGTGCTGATCGCCTGGGAAAATGAAGCGTTTCTTTCTGTAAGGGACAATCCGGATGATTACGAGATCGTAACACCGAGCATCAGTATCCTGGCGCAGCCGTCCGTTGCAGTTGTGGATGAAAATGTAAAAAAACATGACAATGCAGATGCCGCAAAAGCATATCTCAAATATCTGTATTCCGATGAAGCACAGGAGCTGATCGCTGAAAACTATTACAGACCGGTCAATCAGACCATTCTGAAAAAACATGCAGATACTTTTAACCTGAAGGTGAAGCTGACAACGATCAAAGATTTCGGCGGTTGGGATGCAGTTCAGAAGAAGCATTTCGCAGATGGTGGAGTGTTTGATGAGATCTACGAGGAGTAAAAAGCATAACTGCCGGGAGCTGACAGATCAGAGTTGTTTTTTGCAGGATGCAGACAGACAATGGCATGGAGGACATGCCTGAGGGAAAATGATGATACAGACATAGCAGAAATAGAAAAGAGGGGAGACAGAAATGAAGAAACAACAGAGTAAACGGGTGATACCAGGCTTTGGACTGACAATGGGAGTGACTTTGACGATGCTGAGTATCGTGGTTCTGATTCCCCTTGCTTCTCTGGCAGTTTATTCGGCACGGCTGGGCTTTGGCGAATTTATCCAGGTGATCACGAGACCTCGAGTTTTGTCCGGATTTTATGTAAGTTTTATTACCGCATTTGTGGCGACCGTGGTGAATGCCATCATGGGACTGATCCTTGCGTGGGTGCTGGTAAGATATGAGTTTCCGGGAAAACGGATCATGGATGGAATGATCGAACTGCCTTTTGCGCTGCCAACTGCAGTTGCCGGTATTTCGCTGACATCACTGACATCCGACAAAGGTCTGGTGGGAAGTTTTTTTGCAAAGTTCGGGATCAAGATTGCGTATACCAGGATCGGTATCACGGTGGCACTGATCTTTGTGGGAATTCCTTTTGTAGTCCGTGCCATTCAGCCGGTGCTGGAAAAACTGGACGGTTCCTATGAAGAGGCGGCCCGTGTTATGGGCGCAAAACCATTCACCATTTTCCGCAGGGTTATTCTTCCGGAGCTTCTTCCGGCAATGCTTTCCGGGGCGGGACTTGCCTTCGGACGCTGCCTGGGAGAATACGGAAGCGTTGTTTTTATCGCAGGAAACAAACCATATTATACAGAGATCACGCCGCTGATCATCATGTCAAAACTTCAGGAATTTGACTATGAAAGCGCAACATCCATCGCACTGGTTACCCTGGCAGTATCGTTCCTGATCCTGTTTGGCGTGAATCTGGTGCAGGCACGAAATACGAAACGAATCAGAGGGAGGGACGCATAATGGACGAAAAAAAGAAGCAGGCTTCCGGGCCGGTGAAATGGATCCTCATCGGGATTTCCGTAATCTTTCTTTTTGTAATGCTGGTGCTGCCTCTGGTAGTTGTTGTGACCCAGGCGCTGAGCAAAGGCTGGCAGTGCTACGTGCAGGCTGTGACAGATTCTTACACGCTGAAAGCGTTGGCGCTGACCATTGAGGCGACGGTGGCGGCTGTTGTATGCAATACAATCTTCGGATTGTGTGCGGCGTGGGCTATGACCAGATTTCATTTCCGGGGAAAAAAGCTTCTCACAACTCTGATTGATATTCCGGTTACGGTATCACCGGTTATCGCAGGTCTGATCTATATTCTGGTTTTTGGAAAGCAGAGCCCGCTGTATTCTGTTCTTGAAAAAGCGGGGATCCAGATCGTGTTTGCGGTTCCCGGAATCATCCTGGCAACGATTTTTGTTACATTTCCATTTGTGTCCAGGGAGATCATTCCGGTTCTGGAATCCATAGGAACGGACGAGGAAGAGGCGGCAGCACTGATGGGCGCAAAGGGCTGGACGATTTTTACAAAGGTAACCTTCCCACATATTAAATGGGCGTTTCTCTATGGTGTTGTGCTCTGTACAGCGAGAGCCATGGGAGAGTTTGGAGCTGTGTCCGTACTGTCCGGACATCTCCGTGGAAAAACGAATACACTTCCGCTTCATGTGGAGATTCTTTATAACGAATTCCAGTATGTTCCGGCGTTTGCGGTTTCTTCGATCCTGGTGATCCTGGCGGTGATCCTTCTGATCGCGAGAAATGTTCTGGAGCATAAGGGAAAGGGGGAAAAAGGCGATGTACGTTGAGTTAAAAAATATCAATAAAACATATGGAGATTATAAGGCATCGGACAACGTAAGTTTTGGCATCGAAAAAGGAAAGCTGATCGGTCTTTTAGGCCCCAGCGGAAGCGGAAAGACTACGATCCTCCGTATGATCGCCGGCCTGGAACAGCCGGACAGCGGGGAGATCATCATTGACGGAAGAGTGGTCAACGATGTTCCTGCCAGTGAGAGAGGCATTGGATTTGTGTTCCAGAATTACGCTCTTTTCCGGTATATGACCGTGTATGATAATATTGCGTTTGGACTGAAGGTGCAGAAGGCGGATAAGAAGTATATCAAACAGAGGGTTATGGAACTGGTAGAGCTGATCGGGCTGAAAGGCCTGGAGAAAAGATATCCCAGTCAGCTGTCCGGCGGCCAGAGACAGCGAGTTGCTTTTGCCCGGGCACTGGCTCCGAATCCACAGCTGCTTCTTCTGGATGAGCCTTTTGCGGCTATTGATGCAAAGATCCGTACAGAGCTTCGAAGCTGGCTGAAGGATATGATCGAGAAGTTGGGAATCACCAGTATTTTTGTTACCCATGACCAGGATGAGGCCATTGAGGTGGCGGATGAGATCATCATCACCAACCGGGGACGGATTGAGCAGAAAGGAACGCCGCTGGAAGTTTACCAGAATCCGGATACTGCGTTTACTGCGGGATTTTTCGGTCAGACTTCTGTGATTGATGATTATCAGATGTTCAATCACTTCGAGGAAGTCCCGGGTGGAGAGAAAGCCATTGTGCGTCCTGAGTTTGTAAAAGTCACCAAGAAGAACGAGGAGCAGAAATATAAAAGTTCCGCGACAGAAGGCGTCGTAGAACGAGTCGCATTCCGCGGCAGCAGCCTGGAACTGAGAGTTCGTGTAGGAGACACCATATTAAGTGCCAGAAGAAGCCTGGATGAAGAACCTGTGCGGGAAGGTGAAGTTGTGGATGTGTTCGTGCAGAGGATCTTTGTGACGAAGGGAAATGAGGCAGTGTTGCTGCATAATACGGCTATGGTTGAGGATTGGCTTATTATCTAAAAATTTAAGTTGACAAATCTGTATGGAATGCATAAGATAATAGTAGCTAAGAAATGTGATGAAATTCAAACATTGGCAAAAACGAAACCCCCGGAAGTCTCGCACACTTCCGGGGGTTTCTATTCCGTTATGTAAGGTGGCTTAAGCCTTTCAGGCTGTTACTGCCTGTCGTTTCTGTCCAGCCATTTGCGAATATAGTAGCTAACTATATCCGCCGTAACAGAAACAAAAAATGTGATGATTAATTCGCACACTGGACTTCACCTCCTTTCTGCTGGAGGGATGGCAGCATTAATAGTGTACTATATTTTAGAACAAAATGGAACCATTGTGAGAAAATTTATATATATTTATGTTGACAAATTAATAAAAGCATAAGATAATCTTAACCAAGAAATGTAGCGAGATTCAAACATAGGCAAAAACGAAAACCCCGGAAGTCTGGACCACTTCCGGGGTTTTCTATGCCGTTATATAAGATAGCCTAAATCTTTCAGTCTTGACATTAAACATAATTCGACTTATACTAAACCATGTAAATAACAGGGGAGCTTGTGATGGCAGGCTGAGAGGAAGTCTTCAACTTCGACCCTTATACCTGATTTGGATAATGCCAACGTAGGAACGTATAAGATGAATTTACGGGAGATACTTTGGTGTATCTCCTTTTTTATTTATGATCAGGATTTACAGGGAAGGGATTAGGAGCAAATGCTTTTAACCCTGGTATCTACAATTGAATATGGGAAATTTGAGAGTGAACTGAGTTCATGAAGGGGTGCACCACCGCGGGTGTATTTCTTTGTGGACTCTTTTTTTATTCCCGGAAAGGAGAGCTTATGATAACAGTAAACGGTGAGAACAGAACACTGGAAAAACCGGTGACAGTAACAGAGTATCTGAAGGACTGCAACTATGTTCCTGTGCAGGTTGTGGTGGAGCTGAACGAAGAGATCATCAAGAGAGAGACTTACGATACAACAGTGCTGAAAGATGGTGATGTTGTGGAGATTCTACAGTTTATGGGCGGCGGCAGCTGCTGAAGATTTTTCTGAAAAAGTTTTGACAGATAAAAAGAAAGGTGGACATAAAAATGACAATAGCAAACACAAACGAAGACAAACTGATCCTGGGGGGCCACGAATTTACTTCCCGTTTTATCCTCGGTTCTGGAAAATTTTCTCTGGATCTTGTAAAAGCATGTATCGAAAAAGCAGGAACACAGATCGTAACACTTGCTCTGCGTCGTGCAAATGAGGGCGGACTTGCTAATATTCTGGACTATGTTCCGAAGGATATCACACTTCTTCCGAATACATCCGGTGCCAGAAACGCACAGGAAGCAGTCCGGATAGCAAGACTTTCCCGTGAGCTTGGCTGCGGAGATTTTGTAAAGATCGAAGTGATCCACGATTCCAAATATCTTCTTCCGGATAACTACGAGACCATCAAAGCAACTGAGATCCTTGCGAAAGAAGGCTTTGTTGTCATGCCGTACATGTATCCGGATCTGAACGCAGCCAGAGATCTGGTAAACGCAGGAGCAGCCTGTGTGATGCCACTTGGCTCTCCCATCGGCTCCAACAAAGGAATCTGTACAAAAGAATTCATCCAGATCCTCATTGATGAAATCGACCTTCCGATCATCGTAGACGCAGGGATCGGACGCCCGTCACAGGCATGTGAGGCCATGGAAATGGGCGCGGCAGCAGTTATGGCAAACACAGCCATTGCAACAGCAGGAGATGTCCGTGTTATGGCAGAGGCCTTGAAGAAAGCCATTGAGGCAGGAAGAAGTGCATATCTTTCCGGCATGGGAAGAACCCTGGAGAGAGGTGCCAGTGCGTCTTCACCGCTGACGGGATTTTTACATGAATAAACAGAAAACGAGACACTGAGCATACAGTAAATTCAGAAATACTGAAAATACGAGAGGAGCGACAAAACAACAATGGCAGAGACAGTACAGGCCAGCCAGCAGGACGGCCATTTTAATGAGAGTATCGTAAACGAAGAAATTCTGGAAGACATGAAAAAGAACCGTATCGATCATATGAAGTACCTTCCGGATATGGAACAGCTGGAAGAGTCGGACGTAATGGATCAGGTTATTTCTGCAATGAATGCATATGATTATGATAAATACACAGAAGCGGATGTACGCAGGGCACTGGCTCATGACAACCGTACACCGGAAGATTTTCAGGCCCTGCTTTCACCGGCAGCCCTGCCACTTCTGGAGGAGATCGCGCAGGCGGCACGGATCGAGACAAGAAAACATTTTGGAAACAGTGTGTGTATGTTCACACCGATCTATATTGCAAACTACTGTGAAAATTACTGTATTTACTGTGGATTTAACTGCCATAACAAGATTCGCCGTGCGCAGCTTAATGAGGACGAAATTGAGAAGGAAATGGCGGCTATTGCAGAGACAGGATTGCAGGAGATTCTGATTCTGACCGGCGAAAGCAAATCCAAATCCAATGTAGAATATATTGGAAAAGCCTGTGAGATCGCCCGGAAATATTTTAAGGTAGTGGGTTTGGAAGTATATCCAATGAATTCCGATGAATACGCATATCTTCACAAATGCGGGGCAGATTATGTAACCGTTTTCCAGGAAACGTATAATTCTGATAAATACGAAACCCTGCATCTGGCAGGCCACAAGAGGATTTTTCCATACAGATTAAATACACAGGAGCGTGCGTTGAAAGGCGGCATGCGAGGCGTTGGTTTTGCAGCACTTCTGGGACTGGACGATTTCCGCAAAGATGCTTTTGCAACGGGATATCATGCATATCTTCTGCAGAGAAAATATCCACACGCAGAGATTGCTTTTTCCTGCCCGAGACTTCGCCCCATCATCAACAATGACCGGATCAATCCAAAGGATGTCCATGAACCGCAGCTTCTCCAGGTCGTCTGTGCATATCGTCTGTTTATGCCGTTTGCAAGTATTACCGTATCCACCAGAGAGTGCGAGCGTGTTCGTGACAATCTGGTAAATATAGCGGCAACAAAGATTTCCGCGGGAGTCAGCACAGGAATCGGAAGCCATGTGGAGGATATTGAGGATAAAGGTGATGACCAGTTTGAAATCTCAGACGGCAGATCTGTGGACGAAGTATTCAACGCCCTGAAAGACCACGGCCTGCAGCCGGTAATGAATGATTACATCTATCTGTAATACGATTATCAAATAACAACACAGCCGTCATGGGATAACTTCTGTGGAATATGTGGAAAACCACCCGCCCGAAAAGGTGATTTTTCAGGGCGGGTGTGGATAACTGTTTCAGAAAAATGAATGCAGAAAATTTTTGTCAAACAGAGGGGATCACTGGAAGAATTTGTCGGCAGAGTAAGGGTGATTTTTCGGTTCGGGTCTGATAAAATGAATATAGTAAGGAGGATTACGGGAGCATTAAGATTTACAGAAGATAAAACGTCAGTGTATAAATTTACAAAAGCATTTTCAAGGCACATCAGATAACAATACTGAACTAAAAAAGAGGTGCCCTATGGCAAATGCAAAACATGAAGATGCTGTTATGAAAATGGGTGTTGACTATTTTCGTGATACGATTCTGAAAAGTCTTGGAATTGATTATGATTTTGTGGATGTTGGTCCGACAGAGTTGGTAGAGCTTACGATTCATTCAATGTATATGGATTTTACTTTTCTCACAAAACAGGGATTTTATATTCATATAGAATTTCAGACAACAGATAAAGGAGAAGCGGATTTACGAAGATTTCTTGCCTATGATGCGGTATATTCACATAAGACTGGAAAGAATGTTATTACATACGTGATTTATTCCGGAGGAATCCGGTCAGTAAAGGCAGAATTGAACATGGGTTTATTTACTTACCGCATTCAGCCGGTCTATCTTAGAGAGAAAAATGCAGATGAAGTTTTTGACAGAATGAAAGAAAAGCAGCTACATGGAGAAGAACTGACAAAAGAAGACTACGCGATCTTGTCGCTGACACCATTAATGTCAGGAACTATGCAGATGAAAGATAAGATCAGAGAGGCAATCATTTTGGCAAAAAGAAATACAGATATAACAGCAGAGAAAACAACAGCAATGTTATATACACTGGCAGATAAATTTCTGGATAATGCAGATTTGGACGAAATAAAGGAGGTTGTTGCGATGACGAGAATTGGTCAGATGTTACTGGATGAAGGTATGGAGCGTGGAATGGAGCGTGGCATGGAACGTGGTATGGAGCGAGGATTTCAGCTGACAAAATATCTGATGGATAAAGGTCGCATGGATGACCTGAAGCGTGCTATGGAAGATGAGGATTATCGTAAAAAACTTCTGAAAGAGTTTGATTCACAGAAATAACAATAGATAAAGATACATGCCCCGGGAGGTATTTCCGGGGCATGTATAAAGATGGGATGTCACTTTACAACAATAGATCTGGTTCCTGACCATTTGCCGTAATATTTTTTGGAATTGGCATTTCTATATGCGCGGACGCGGACGTAATATCGTTTGTTGTGTTTTAATTTGGAGACGGTAATATTGTTTTTTGTGCTGCCGGCGAGTGTTTTGGTTACCGGGTTTTTGAAGTTTTTGTATAAACTGTACTGGATCTGATAACCACTGGTGCCGGAAGTCTTTTTCCAGGAAGCACGGAAATACTGTTTGCCGGATTTCAGGACCGGTGCGGATGTGGCTGGTACTTTGATTGGCAGAACGGTTACGGCTTTTGGGGTGGACCATTTGCCATAATAGTTTTTCTGATTAACTTTTTTGTATGCGCGGATGCGAACATAATATGTCTGATCAGATGTCAGATTTTTGATGGTCAGAGTAGTTGTATTACCGCTGCCTGTAAGTTTTGCTGTACTCTGCGAGAAGTTTTTATTTTTACTGTATTGTATCTGGTAGCCATTGACAGAAGAAGCTTTTTTCCAGGAGGCTTTAAAATATCTGTTGCCCGGAGTCAGAGTTAATCCAGAGGGAATAACAGAAGGGGTATCCAAGGAAATAAAGGTTAATCCAAGTTGTTTGGCGGTAGTTACAGCATTTGTATCAGAATGACCATAGATGATTTTTAAATTGGAGCAACCTTTAAATGCATTCTGATCACATGTGAAACGATAGGAATACTTTGAACGTAAGAATGTAATAGATTTTAAATTATTACAATTTGCAAAACATTCTTTTTCAAGTGTGTAAGTATCTTTAGGAAAGGTGATATTCTGTAAACTTCGGCAGTTGTAAAAACATTGAGTGTCGATAAATTCCAGATCATCAGGGAATGCGATATTTTTTAGTTTAACACAATTGTAGAAAGCTTTTTTTCCTATGCGGGGGGTGCTGTAGTATACTGTGAATTTTTTTGGCAGAGTTATTTCTGTTAAATTTTTACAGTTATAAAATGCATTGTCATCAATGAATAATGCGGTGTGAATAATTGCTTTTTTCAAATTTGTGCATCCACTGAATGAACTATCGTAGAGTGTACCTGAAAGTTCGATATTTTCAAGGCTGCGGCAATTCTGAAAAACATTTGAAGAAAGCCTGATAGTATCTTTTGGGAAAGCTACATTTTTTAAACTGGAACAATTTTTGAAAACATTATGACAGAGGCCCTGAACATGTTGCAGGTTTATCTGAGTCAGGCTGGAACAGTTTTCAAATGCGTGATGGTCAATAAATTTTATATTATCGCTTATATTGATTTTTTGCAGCTGAGAACAGCCTGCAAAAGCGTAAGCACCGATAAGTTGTGTTGTATTTCCATTTTTGAAAGTTACCTCTTTTAAACCAGAGCAGTTATAAAAAGTATAATCACTGATTCCCTGATAATTTATAAATGAATCATTAGAAAGATAGTGGCTGCCGGCATAATGAGCACTGCAATTAAGTTTACCACCGGATAATCCAATGGGGAGTACTATAGATTTCAAACTGCTGCAGTTTTCAAAAGCATGCTCAGCAATGTTAGTTACAGAATCAGGAATGTTAATCTGTTGTAAATTTGTACAATCAGTAAAAGCATAACTTCCAATGTTCTTTATAGTATCAGGTAATACAATATTCTGGAGATTAGTACATCCATAAAAACAACTGGATGGTATTGTGGTCAAACTGTCTGGCAATACAATATTATCCAGACTGCTGCATCCTTTGAAACATCCCTCATCGAAAGTGACATTTGCGAGATTTTCTGGAAAAGTAATGTTTTTAAGGGAGACACAGTTCTTAAATACTAAACGTGCCAAATTTATGTTGTTGGATGAAAAATGAACTTCTTCCAGATTACTACAATCACTAAAAATAAAGTTACTGATAGATGTCAGGCTTTCCGGAAGCCATACACTTTTTAAGTTCGTCCAATATCTAAAAGCGTCATAGGTCGCATATGAACCTATAGATGTGGGCCCTTCGCATATGATCAGTTTTTTTACATCAGCAATGCAGTCAATCTTTGCGTTGAAAATTTCGTTTCCGAAAAGGACCAATGTTCCATCTTCAAAATAAGACCAGCCCGTACCATCAGAAAAAGAATGGGTTTCTACCATTGGTTTTGGACTCTCCGGCACCGTAACCTCATAATCCACCGGAACCAGCGGCTTTGGAGTCGGTGTGGGAGTGGCGGTGATCTGGTCTTTCAGAGCGTTGGTATATTCATCTTTCAGGTAAAAACGATTGTAGACCTGATAAAAATTGGCCAGGATATGCAGGATATTTCTGCGGATATTGATCTGGTCATCGCAGAGAGTTTTCCAGCTTTCCGCATTCTCGACACCCTCGCGGTAAAAAATATCTGCAAAAGTCCGGTTCAGGACACCACCGGAGGTAACGCCGGAAATGTAGGATTTTGCAACATTGTCTGCGTATATCTGAAAAGTGGTATATCCCTGGAAGCATTTTACAAAAGCATTGGCGTTGTCTGCGTTTGTATATCTCGTATAGGTAGAGGAAGAACTGGTCAGGGCAGTATGAAAATAACAGTCCATGGTATAAAGCAGGGACAGCTTCAGGTTGTCAGAGTTGATACTGGACGTGTTAAACAAAATATCCATGGCACTGGAACCATAACTTAAAGCTTTCAGAGCAGGATTCTGTTTGCTTAATTCGCTGATCATAGTTTCTGTACATTTTTTCATAGCTGCAGATGCACTCTGGCTTCGCAGATAACTGACATCAACGGACTGAGAACCAAGCTGGGCGAGGATCGCATCGCATGCCTCGACAAAAGCGGTGTTGGAAGAGCCGGCATCCCGTGCTTTCTGGATAAGCAGGATACGCTCGTCTGCTGCGTTTTTGAAAGCATTTACTTTTGTGCAGAGTTCTATCAGTTCTTTGGTGGTAGAGCAGGTATCCCCTACCAGGGAGACAGAAATTCTCATAGAATCTATAGACTGAAATAATTTGTACGCTTCTTTTGCATTGAGTTTCATGAAATCTTCCGGTTTCCAGTTATAAACTCCGTTCTGCGTGTAATACGTGGACAGATCCTTAAACATTTTTATCAGATAAGAATTGGCACGTTCAATCTGTGACTGGTCAAAATTTTTGGAGTCTGTAGAATCAACAAATTTCAGATAATCCGTGAGTAAAGCTTCATAGATCAGCTTCTGATCATCATAAAATTCCTGTTTGATAACGCCCTTCCAGATGGAAGAAAGCACAAGCATAGGCTTATTGGACAGGATACGTTCACCAAGCTCCTGATAAACCGGTTTAACGGAAGCCTGGGTGATAAGATTATACAGGGACTTCGTCTGGATATTTTTTCCGTCAACGACAAGACCGTTCTTAACCGTATCGGCAAGCCAGATATCGTGGTCCGGTGTTTCGGAAGATGCGAATGCAGCGGAGGAAGAATCACTTCCATCGTCAAAGGTGTCGGATTCGCCATCGTCAAAAAGAAGATTTTCGGAATCGTTGCTGGTCAGAGAATCTTCGGGTTCCAGTTCAATATCTTCCGGGATGTTTTCTTCTGGAAGAAGTTCACAGTCCTGGTCTGGTTCCGGATTTGTCGCAGAGTCAGAATCTGAAGGAATTGATCCTTTGTTTGCTGTGGAATCAGAATCTGTATTTGCGTTCATGTCCGACGACACCCTGGATTTTTCGGAATCTGCTGTTGTCGTATGATCGGGGCGTTCGTCAGAAACATCATCACTGCCGGTGACTGACAGATTATCTGAAGATTCAGAATCCGTTATGTCATCCTCCGGAGAAAAAATTTCTTCCGCATTTACAGATTCTTCCGGTACATCAGAAAAATCAGACGCAGAAACAAACCCTGCGGACTGCACCAGCAGGCATGCGGATAATAAAAATGCAAGAGTTTTCTTTTTCATATGCATACTCCTTCCTTAAGCGTACGATATTTATAATTTGATTATAAGGGAAATGCTTTTGAAAATCTATAAGAATACTCCACATTCGGAAAATAAAAGTCATCTGTTTTAACCGAATCAAGGAAGTCCCCTGCTTTGATCGCAAATATCTGTCTGGCATCGGGCAAAAATTTCACAGATGAAAGGAAATATCCCGTAAAAACAAGATATACTTTGGCAAAACTCCCGAAAAACACTGAAATTACAAGACTGACGACGTTTTCACATATACTCCCGGAACAATAAGATACAGTGTGAAAATCAATAAAAACAACATATTATCGTCAGAAATCAGACATAAGAACCTGTGAAATCCGCATAAACAGTCATATTTCTGAAAACTACTGAAAACGGTTTCCAATCTAACAGTTTTCATATGGACTTACTCATGTTTATAATAGCCCCAACAACAAAACACGAGGCAAAACACAGGAGGTAAGTAGTGTGAAAAGAAGATGGAAAACAGCAGTAGCAGCTCTTGCAGCAGTAGCAACGATCGGAAGCCTTACAGGCGTAACTACCTATGCGGCGGACAGCGTCAGCATTACGAATGTATCCTATGACCCGACCAGAGAACTTTACGAACAGTATAACAAGATCTTCCAGGAACACTGGAAAGAAAAAACAGGTCAGGATGTGGATATCACGCAGTCCCATGGTGGTTCCGGAAAACAGGCACTTGAGGTTGCCAACGGACTGGAAGCAGATGTGGTCACTCTGGCACTGGAGTATGATGTGGATGCGATCCAGGATGCAGGACTTATCGATGACGGATGGGTAGATGAATTTCCGGAAGACAGCTCTCCGTACACTTCAACCATCGTATTTCTTGTAAGAAAAGGAAATCCAAAGAACATCAAAGACTGGAATGATCTGGTGAAGAAAGACGTAGGCGTGATCACACCAAACCCGAAAACATCCGGCGGCGCAAGATGGAATTACCTGGCAGCCTGGGCCTACGCAAAAGACAAATATAACGGCGATGAAGATAAGATTAAAGAATTTATCGGAGATCTTTACAAAAATGTACTTGTCCTTGACACCGGAGCCAGAGGTGCAACGACTTCTTTTGTGGAAAACGGACAGGGAGATGTACTGATCGCCTGGGAAAACGAAGCTTATCTTTCTGTAAAAGATTACCCGGATGACTATGAGATCGTAACGCCAAGTATCAGCATCCTCGCACAGCCATCCGTAGCAGTTGTTGATAAAGTGGTAGATAAAAAAGGAACCAGAGATGTGGCTGAGGAATATCTGAATTATCTCTATTCCGACGAAGCACAGCGGATCGCAGGGG
>CAVEKJ010000029.1:0-13467 GCA_963616205.1 Prevotella sp. | reverse complement strand
AAAATAAATTTCGTCATTTTTTACAATGACTTATGCATACCTCTGAACAGTAACGAAAAGGATTGGAAATCTTAAAAAGTATATTGAGTATATTGCAAAGAAAAATTGCATATGATATAATGCCAGTAGGCAAAAAGAGATTGCGAGTCCATATGGACAAAAAGAATGAAGCCCGCGGTACTGCGAATACCGAGGGCTTCTTCTTGTTTTTTATAGTGGACAGAAAACCACTAGGCTAGTGTTGTCCTACTTGTCGCCGTCTAACCATTTGCAAATATAGTAGGCGATTATACTTGCCGTGCAGGAAACAAGAAAAGAGATTGCGATTGTCATATGAACTCACCTCCTCCCGTTGCCGGGTTTCGGGTGGACAACAAAGGTATTATATCATAGAACAATACGGACGAAAAGAGCATCCAGCATTCTTTTGACATTTTCCACATTTTTTGATACCATATCATCATGCAGACCTCTCATAGGCACGAACCTGTGAGAGTTTTTTTACACAATAATACAAGGAGGGTTTATGGATGAGTGAAGCAAAGAAATCCGGTCACAGCCATCATCAGCGGGGACGTTTTTCCGGGAAGATCGGGTATGTGCTGGCGGTGGCCGGATCTGCGGTAGGTCTGGGAAACATCTGGCGTTTTCCTTACCTGGCAGCGAAGTACGGGGGAGGAATGTTTTTACTGGTGTATATCTTTTTGACGGTGTCATTTGGTTATGTGCTGATCATGTCGGAGACAGCACTTGGACGAATGACCAGGAAGAGCCCGGTAGGAGCATTTGAGTATTTTGGAAAGAGTGCACCGTTTAAGATTGGCGGCTGGCTGAACGCAGTGATCCCGATGCTGATCGTGCCGTATTACAGCACCATCGGCGGCTGGGTTATCAAATATCTGGTGGAATATTTCAGGGGAAATGTGCAGAAGGTTTCCGAAGATGGTTACTTTGGAAGCTTTATTGCAGATTCCTGGCAGGTAGAAATCTGGTTTATTGTATTTGCTGTGCTGGTGTTTGCGATTATCCTTGGCGGAGTGAAGAACGGTGTGGAACGTATGTCGAAGATCATGATGCCGCTTCTGGTAGTTCTGGCAGTGATCGTGGCAGTATATTCTATTACCCGTCCGGGTGCAATGGAAGGTGTAAAATACTTCCTGATTCCAAATTTTGAGAATTTTTCCTGGATGACAGTAGTAGCAGCCATGGGGCAGATGTTCTATTCTCTGTCCATTGCTATGGGAATCCTGTACACATACGGTTCCTATATGAATAAAAAGATGGATGTAGAACAGGCTACCACCCAGGTAGAAATCTTTGACACAGGCATTGCAATCCTTGCGGGTCTGATGATCATTCCGGCAGTATTTGCCTTTTCCGGTGGAAATCCGGAGACACTGCAGGCAGGGCCGTCACTGATGTTTATCACATTGCCGAAGGTTTTTGCAACGATGGGCGTTGGAACCGGGGCAGGAATCATTTTTTTCCTTCTGGTTCTTCTGGCAGCACTGACCAGCGCGGTATCTCTTATGGAGACCAGTGTATCCACTTTTATGGATGAGCTTCACTGGGGCAGGGCAAAATGCTGTATTATTATGGCAGTGATCATGCTTGTGTTTGGAAGCGCATCTTCTATGGGATACGGGGTACTGGATTTCCTGAAGATCTTCGGAATGAATTTCCTGGATTTCTTTGATTTTATGACCAACTCCGTGATGATGCCACTGGCAGCACTTGCAACCTGTTTCCTGGTAACACGTGTTGTGGGATATGACAGGATCGCAGCGGAGATTGAGCAGTCTTCGAAATTCCGCAGAAAAGGACTGTACAAGTTCTTTATCAAGTATCTGGCACCTGTCTGTCTGATCATTGTACTGTTAAGCTCCATTGCAAATGTGCTGGGAATCATCAGTATGTAAAAAATATTATAGAGATAAAAAAAGATCAGGAGAGAATGAATGCTGAGTGAAATCATTCTCATCTGATCTTTTTTATGTAACAGGAAAATCTATTGGAATTATCAGTCATTCACCTTCCAGTTAGCCAGCAATTTCAGTTCGATCCTGGTTCCATCAGGAAGAGAAAACCAGTGGTCGTTGATCGGTTTTACAGGATAATCTTTGATCTTTTCCATTGTTTCTTCCACAGAATCAACTGCAATGGAAATGTGGTCATATCCATTCTCTGCCTCTGTGTTGATAGCAGATGTTTCGCAGAGCTGGATGCCCTCCCGGAACCAGCATTTGCGCTCCGGTTTTTCTCCGATTTCCCTCCACATGTGCATGTCAAAAACATCTTCAAAAAATTTCTGTGCATCTTCATAAGAAGAAGTACGGATTGCTGCATGATCGATCTTTGCCATAAAAATCGTGCCCCCTTTGTATATGATGTAGATGAGATTTTTTATCTGTTATAAGGATATGCGATTTTGAGATAACTGGCAAGGGAAATTTGGCTTTACAGCAGAGAAGAATATCAAGTATAATACTATAGCATTATGAAAAGTCATTTCGGCGAAAACAGAAATCCTGCAAACAGGAATCTGAGCGGAATGACAGTGCAAAGCAGGAAAAATATAATATCAAAATCACAACAATAAAGGAATATCACAAATGAGTATTTTAAATGTAGAACATCTGACTCACGGATTTGGAGACAGAGCGATTTTTGAAGACGTATCCTTCCGGCTTCTCAAGGGAGAACACATCGGACTTGTAGGCGCCAACGGCGAAGGAAAGTCCACATTTATGAGCATTGTAACCGGTAAACTGATGCCAGATGAAGGCAAGGTAGAATGGGCAAAAAATGTCCACGCAGGCTATCTGGATCAGCATGCAGTGCTGGAAAAAGGCATGACCATCGGCCAGGTGCTGAAATCCGCCTTTGATCCCCTTCTCAAAAAAGAAGAGCGCATGAACGAGATCTGTGACAAACTGGGAACCGCAGATCCCGATGAAATGGACGCTCTCATGGAAGAACTTGGAACCATCCAGGATGAGCTGACACTCCACGATTTTTATGCCATTGACGCAAAAGTGGAAGAAGTTGCCAGAGCTCTTGGACTTCTGGACCTGGGCTTGGATCGTGACGTTACAGATTTAAGCGGCGGCCAGAGAACGAAAGTACTTCTTGCCAAGCTTCTTCTGGAGAAGCCGGACATTCTTCTTCTGGATGAACCTACCAACTATCTGGATGAAGAGCATATCGCATGGCTGAAAAGATATCTCCTGGATTATGAGAATGCCTTTATCCTGATCTCCCATGATATCCCGTTCCTGAATTCTGTGGTCAATATCATTTACCATATGGAGAACCAGGAGCTGAACCGCTACGTAGGAGACTATGACCACTTCCAGGAAGTCTATGCAGTTAAAAAGGCCCAGCTGGAGGCAGCCTACCGCAAACAGCAGCAGGAGATCAGTGAGCTGAAAGATTTCGTAGCAAGGAACAAGGCCCGTGTTTCCACCAGAAATATGGCCATGTCCAGACAGAAAAAACTGGACAAGATGGATGTGATCGAACTGGCAGTAGAGAAACCGAAGCCGGAGTTTCATTTCCGCTATGGACGCACACCGGGAAAAATGCTCTTTGAGACACACGATCTGGTCATCGGATACGATGAACCACTTTCCAAACCATTGAATTTTACCATGGAGCGTGGACAGAAGATCGCACTGGTAGGAACCAATGGTATCGGTAAAACGACACTGTTACGCAGCCTTCTGGGCTTAAACAAGCCGATCTCCGGAAAGGTGGAGCAGGGAGAAAACCTTGCCATCGGCTATTTTGAGCAGGAAGTAAAAGGCGAAAATAAGACCACCTGTATTGAAGAACTGTGGCAGGAATTTCCGTCTTTTTCCCAGTATGAAGTACGTTCCGCACTGGCAAAATGCGGACTTACAACCAAACATATCGAGAGCCAGGTCCGAGTTTTAAGTGGGGGTGAGCAGGCGAAAGTCCGCCTCTGCAAGCTGGTGAACCGTGATACCAACATCCTTCTTCTGGACGAGCCCACCAACCATCTGGATGTGGATGCCAAGGATGAGCTGAAAAAAGCGCTTCAGGAGTATCGTGGAAGTATCCTTCTGATCTGCCATGAACCGGAGTTTTACCAGGATGTGGTAAATGAGGTCTGGGATATGAGTAAATGGACTACAAAGATCTTCTGATCCGGAACAGAAAAAGTACCAAAGATGACAGCATAAGGGCAGCAGAGGCTGCCAGACAGAAATAGAGAGGACAGATAAATGGAAGAAACACAGCTGAAAAAATTTGGCATCGTCATGGAAGGCGGCGGTATGCGTGGATTGTATACAGCCGGTGTGATCGATGTGCTGATGGAAAATGAGATTTATGCAGACAGTGCGGTTGGCGTATCGGCCGGAGCTGTTTTTGGCTGCAACTACAAGTCCAGACAGATCGGAAGAGTTCTCCGCTATAACAAAAAATACTGCAAAGATAAAAGACTTGCCAGCGTCCGGAACTGGATCACCACGGGAAATGTGTACAGCAGAGAGTTCGGATATCGTGAACTGCCCTGGAAACTGGATATTTTTGACCGGCAGACCTATGCGGAAAATCCGATGAAGTTTACGGTGGTGTGCACGGATCTGGACACAGGAAAACCGGTGTATCATGAATGCCCCAACGGAGATATGGAAGATATTGAATGGATGCGTGCGTCTGCATCGATCCCGATCGCGTCCCGTCCTGTAAAGCTTTCCGGAAAACGGCTTCTGGACGGCGGTGTGGTGGATCCGATCCCAATAAACTGGATGCTTTCCCAAGGCTACGAAAAGATCGTGGTAGTACTTACCAGAGATGCAAAATACCGGAAGAGCGCAAACCCGAAGATGCAGCTTTTCCTGAAAGCAATGTTACATAACTATCCAGCCTTTTTAAAGGATCTGGAAGAACGGCACATCCATTATAATGAAACACTGGAGGAACTGGCTTCCCTGGAAAAAGAGGGCCGCATTCATATCATCCGTCCAAGCCAGCCCATCCAGGCGGCGATGATCGAGCGTGATGAAAAAAATCTGGAGCGGATCTACCAGACAGGAAGAGCGGACATGACCAGAGATCTGGAGAAGCTTTTAACCTATCTTAGATCCTGAAACACAGGCAGAAACAAAATTCGACTTATACCCCTTTCTATGGTATGATATTGGATATCATTACAACAGAAAGGGGTATTTTCATGGGAGAAAAACCTCAGAATATAAAACAGAAACATATCAGTTTGGGCGTGCTTGCCCACGTAGATGCAGGAAAGACGACATTATCGGAAGGCCTGCTTTTTAAATGTGGAAGGATCCGTAAGATCGGAAGAGTCGATCATAAGGACGCTTACCTGGACACCTATGAGCTTGAGCGGGAAAGAGGAATCACCATTTTTTCCAAGCAGGCAGTTTTTTCCATGGGGGATCTTGAGGTGACGTTGCTGGATACACCGGGACATGTGGATTTTTCCGCAGAGATGGAGCGTACCCTGCAGGTGCTGGATTATGCCATTCTTGTGATCAACGGAGCGGATGGTGTGCAGGGACACACACAGACACTCTGGAGACTTCTGAACCAGTATCAGATCCCCACATTCTTATTTGTGAACAAGATGGATCAGGACGGAACGGACAGAGATGGTCTTCTTGCGGACCTGAAGAAGAAACTGAGTGGAAACTGTGTGGATTTCGGTGGAGAACTGGAGTGCCTTGGTGCAGAAGAGGAAGGGAAAAACGGTCAGCAGGTGGATAACTCTGGAAGGACGGATACAGCGCAGGTGAGCGGCACGGATGATTTCCTGGAAAATATCGCCATGTGTGAAGAAAATCTCCTGGAAAGTTTCCTCGAAACAGGAATGATAGCAAAAAAAGATGTGGCACAACTGATCCTGGAGCGGAAGCTTTTTCCATGCTTTTTTGGCTCTGCCCTGAAAATGGAAGGCGTAGATGCTTTTATCCATGGAATGGAAACCTATATGGCAGTGCCGTCTTATCCATCGAAATTCGGAGCCAGGGTTTTTAAGATCGCCAGAGATGAGCAGGGAAACCGCCTCACATATATGAAGATCACCGGAGGCAGCCTGAAAGTCAAGGAAACCCTTACCAATGCAGGCAGAAACGGTATTCCGGTTGAGGAGATCTGGGAGGAAAAGGCAGACCAGATCCGCATCTACTCCGGTGCAAAATTTGATATGATCAAAGAGGCAGAGGCAGGAACGGTCTGTGCAGTTACAGGCCTTACGGAAACATATCCGGGAGAGGGCCTTGGAGTGGAACGGGATTCCATCATGCCTGTGCTGGAACCGGTACTGAATTATCAGATCATCCTTCCGGAAGGCTGTGACGCCCACAAGATGCTGAAAAGCCTGAAAGAGCTGGAAGAGGAGGAACCGCAGCTTCACATCATGTGGGATGAGCAGCTGGGGGAGATCCACGCCATGCTGATGGGAGAAGTGCAGATCGAGATCCTGAAGCATCTGATATGGGAGCGTTTCCATGTGGCCGTGGAGTTTGGCACCGGAAATATCGTATACAAAGAAACCATCGCCGCACCTGTGGAAGGCGTGGGACATTTTGAACCGCTGCGCCACTATGCGGAGGTACATCTTCTTCTGGAACCGGGAGAGAGAGGCAGCGGTCTGCAGTTTTTTACAGCGGCAAGTGAGGACAAGCTGGATCGGAACTGGCAGCGGCTGATTCTGACACATCTGGAGGAAAAAGAGCATCTTGGGGTCCTTACCGGATCACCTATCACAGATATGCAGATCACACTTCTTACCGGACGGGCACATCAGAAACATACAGAAGGCGGAGATTTCCGTCAAGCAACCTACCGTGCAGTGAGACAGGGCCTGAAGAAAGCACAGACCGTCCTTCTGGAGCCATACTACAGTTTCCGGCTGGAGGTTCCGGCAGAGAACGTAGGTCGTGCCATGACGGATATCCAGAGGATGCAGGGAACCTTCCAGGGACCGGAGACCGAGGGGGAACTGTCCGTGATCACAGGCAGTGCATCGGTGGCAAAAATGCGGGATTATCAGAGCCAGGTAGTTTCCTATACAAGAGGAAAAGGCCATCTCACCTGTACCTTAAAAGGCTATGAACCGTGCCAGGATCAGGAACAGATCGCCCAGGAGATCGGATACGATTCCGAGCGTGACCTTGAGAATCCTACTGGTTCTGTATTCTGCGCTCACGGAGCCGGATTTGTGGTTCCCTGGTATGAGGTGGAAGAATATATGCATCTGGAAGGCACTGAGATTCCGGACTGGGATGATGCTTACGAGGATTCCAATGACAGCAATGGAGGAATCCGAAATACGCCAGCAAGTGGCCGTACAGGTCAGGAAAAATATGCACAAAGTACGAATTATGGGACTGCAAATACCCGCCGTGAGAAGTATACTTCCATGTACGGAAGCTACGAAGAAGAAAAAGAACTGAAGGCAATCTTTGAGAAAACCTTCGGCCCGGTGAAATCGAAGAAATATAATAATAACAGCAGAAGTTTCGGAAATCTGGAAAGCGGAAGCAGTTTTTCCGCAAGTACAGGCAGACGTGCTTCAGACTCCGGCCTTCCGGCAAAAACCAGTCACGGTGCCTGGAAAAATAACAGTCCGGCGATCCACAGGGACGATTATCTTCTGGTGGATGGCTGTAACATCATATTTGCCTGGGAGGATTTAAGAGATCTGGCACAGGCGGACTTTCATGCGGCACAGTCCAAGTTAATGGACATCTTAAGTGATTATCAGGGAATCAAAGGATGCATTCTGATCCTGGTATTTGACGCCTACCGTGTGGAGGGTCATCCGGAGGAAACATTTAAGTACCATAACATTCATGTGGTTTACACAAAGGAAGCGGAAACTGCCGATCAGTACATTGAGCGTACTGTCCATAAAATCGGACGGAAACATAATGTGACAGTTGCCACTTCAGACGGACTGGAGCAGATTATTATTATGGGCCAGGGAGCCGCCAGGATCTCAGCCCGTGGATTTAAGGATGAGATCGCTTCCGCAAAACAGCAGATGCGGGAGGAATGGCAGGAGCACAGGGACCTCAGCAAAAATTATCTTTTTGACAGCATGACAGAAGAACTGCGATCCCATATGGAAGATATCCGTCTGGGAAGAAAGAAAAAAGAAGAATTATAACAGATATCAGAAATAAAAATACGGTTTGCAGGCTGTAAAAACTGCACAAAAAGCATGGACATTTTATTATGAGCATATTTCACAAAAATAAAAAAGCTTTTTGAATTCTTTTGCAAATAAATGGGAAAAGTAGTAAAATAAGGATAGAATCCTCAGTGAGAAGCTCCTTGTCTGGATATATACCATGGCAGGGAGTTTTCATTAGAGCACAATAAGCGCCACAATAACAAAAGAAAAAGCACAAAAATGAAAGGATGTGGAAAAATGTTTGAAACAGGCGAATATGTTGTGTATGGTCGTACCGGCATCTGCCAGGTAACAGGAGTTACCACGATGAAGGTGGATGGTTCCTCCGGCGAGAAACTTTATTATGTACTGAGGCCGGGAGGAGAGACGGATGGGAAGATTTTTACACCGGTAGAGGGGGGCAAGCAGGTACTTCGCGGAATCATTACAAAGGAAGAAGCGGAGAAGCTGATCGATGAGATCCCATCCATTGAGACACTGAGTATTGAGAACGAGAAATTCCGGGAAGACAGCTACAAGAAATGCATCCGCACCTGTGAATGCAGAGATCTTCTCCGGATCATCAAGACGATCTACGTCAGAAAACAGGCCAGATTATCTCATGGCAAAAAAACAACCGCTACAGACGAACGGTATCTGAAACTTGCAGAGGATCATCTCTATTCTGAATTTTCCATGTTACTGGATATCCCAAAAGAACATATGGCAGGTTATATTGAGCAGCGAGTACGCCAGCAGAGAGAAGCAGAAGAACAGGCATGCGCTGTTTGACAAAGCAGAGAGTATCTGCTATGGTATTTCCGGTAACTTTTCAGAGGATTCTGCATCCATAACAGAAGCTTTACAGGAAGCGGATCACCGATACAGGATCAGACTGAATGTTATAAAGAAAAGGAGATGCCAGAAGAATGAGAGAACAGCTTACCCGCAAGGATGTTGAAAAAATAGAGCAGGAGATCGAACACCGTAAACTGGTGGTACGTAAGGAAGCCATTGAGGCAGTCAAGGAAGCACGTGCCCAGGGAGACTTAAGTGAGAACTTTGAGTACTACGCAGCCAAGAAACACAAGAACCAGAATGAGAGCCGTATCCGTTATCTGGAGAGGATGCTGAAGACTGCCTCCATTGTATCCGATGATTCCAAATCCGACGAAGTGGGAATGGATGATATCGTAGAAGTACTTTTTGAAGAAGACAATGAGGTGGAAAAGTACAAACTGGTCACTTCCATTCGTGGAAATTCCATGGAAAACCGTATCAGTATCGAATCCCCCATCGGTAAGGCACTGCGAGGCCATCGTGTGGGAGACCGTGTGGAAGTAAAGGTCAATGATGGTTACAGTTATTACCTTGTGATCAAATCCATCGACAAGACAGGCTCCGAGGATGAAGAGATCCGCGGATTCTAACTGGATCAAGGAAAGCCCCTGCGAGGGGCGAATATCCGCCTGACATGTCCGTTGTACCGGACATACCGTAAATTTCAGAAAAAAACACTGTACAATATATGGGACAGAGAGATTGCGTAGGAAATTTATTTTCCGAAACAGGCTTCTCTGTCTTATTTTTTTTACACAGATTTTACATTCCAATGGGGAAAACTTTACAATAGGCCGCTATTATGAAAACCGTTGAAATGAGAAAAAAGGAAATCAAACATATCAAAAAGAGAAAGCGAAGGAGAGTATTATGGACTTTTTCAGCGTACTGGCATTGCTCGGCGGCCTTGCCATTTTCCTTTATGGAATGAACTTAATGGGAGACGGACTTGCAAAAGTAGCAGGTGGAAAACTGGAACGTATCCTGGAAACACTTACATCCAGCCCGATCAGAGCCGTTCTTCTTGGAATGGGTGTAACTGCAGTGATCCAGTCTTCATCCGCAACCACCGTTATGGTTGTAGGTTTTGTAAACTCAGGGATCATGAAACTTTCCCAGGCTGTGGGAATCATCATGGGTGCCAATATCGGTACCACCGTAACATCCTGGATCTTAAGCCTTACCGGGATCCAGAGTGACAACTTTATCATCCGGCTTTTTAAACCGACATCCTTTTCACCGATCCTGGCACTGATCGGCGTGATCCTGATCATGTTTACAAAGAGCCAGAAGAAAAAAGATGTAGGAACGATCTTTGTAGGATTTGCCATCCTGATGTATGGAATGAGTGCCATGAGCGGAGCGGTAGAGCCGCTGGCAGATGTACCGGAGTTTACCGGAATGCTGGTGAAATTTTCCAATCCGCTTCTGGGTGTTGTGGCAGGAGCTGTGCTGACGGCGATCATCCAGTCCTCGTCTGCATCCGTAGGTATCCTTCAGGCATTATGCCTTACGGGAATGGTACCGTTCAGTGCGGCACTTCCTATTATTATGGGACAGAATATCGGTACCTGTATCACAGCACTTCTTTCTGCCATTGGCGCAAATGTAAATGCCAAACGTGCGGCAATGATCCATCTGTATTTTAACCTGATCGGAACGGTGCTTTTTATGGCCGTATTCTATACGGTAAATGCGGCAGTACATTTTCCATTTATGGCACAGGCTGCAACACCGGCGAGAATCGCGATTCTGCACAGTACCTTTAATGTTACGGCAACACTGGTCCTGCTTCCTTTTGAAAAGTGGCTGGAGAAACTTGCCTGTCTCACGATCCGGGACAAAAAAGAAGACGCAGTTGCAGTTGCCACAGCAGATCCGGATTTCATGATCCTGGAGAGCCGTTTTCTGGAGAAACCGTCCTTTGCGGTTGAGCAGAGCAGAAATGCTGCAAAAAAAATGGCGGAGGATTCACACAGAACCCTGTTTACAGCGCTGGATCTTCTGAAGCATTTCAGTGCAGACGGAAAAAAAGCAGTTGAAGAATCCGAGAAAAAGGTAGACCGCTATGAGGATGAACTTGGAACTTATCTGGTAAAGCTGAACCAGAAAGATCTTTCCGTGCATGACAGCCACAGCATCTCCATTATGCTTCACTGTATCGGTGATTTCGAGAGGATTTCCGATCATGGTGTGAATATTATGGAATCTGCCCAGGAGCTTCATGAAAAAGGCCTGAAATTCTCGGAGAAAGCGCTGGAAGAACTTAAGGTCATGGAACATGCGGTAGAAGATATCGTGGACATTGCCTATAAGGTTTATGAAAATCAGGATGTACAGCTGGCCCGGGAGATCGAACCGCTGGAAGAAGTGATCGACGAGCTGAGCAAGGAACTGAAATATCGTCATATCCAGAGACTCCGTGCAGGAGAATGTACCATTGAGATGGGCTTTATCCTCTCTGATGTGACAACAAGTCTGGAGCGTGTGGCAGACCACTGTTCAAACATCGGTGTCTGTGTAACCCAGGTGCATGAGGATTCTTTTGATACCCATCAGCATCTGAAACAGATCAAACATGGTCCGGATGAAACCTTCTACCGGGAACTGGAAATGATCCGAAAGCAGTATCAGCTTCCGGCACTTCAGGATGAACCTGCACCTGTCCAGGCGGCAGGCGCAGGCGCCCATTAAAAAGGATATCGCAATACCATAGATGCCCTGGTTATCTGCAGCAGCAGACAGCCAGGGCTTGTGCAGTAAAAAGAAAGCCGTTATACTGAAGATATGGAACAAAACGACCAGATATTTATGAAGTGCGAACGGCAAAATATAAACAGACAAAGAGAGGGATAGAGAATGATCTACTGTGTGGAAGATGAGCGAAATATCAGAGAGCTTCTTGTCTATACCCTGGAGACAACAGGATTTGAAGCACAAGGTTTTGAAACCGGGGCAGAACTAGACACAGCCATGAAAAAAAGCCTGCCGGAACTGATCCTGCTGGATATCATGCTCCCGGGGGAAGATGGATATAACATTTTGAAACGACTGAAAAGTGACACCAGGACCAGGGATATCCCGGTGATCATGGTCACAGCCAAAGAGGCGGAATTTGACAAGGTAAAAGGCCTGGAAGGCGGCGCAGATGATTACATCACCAAACCTTTTGGAATGATGGAATTTGTAGCCAGGGTCAAGGCAGTCCTCCGTCGCTGTGCAAGGCAGAGCGAAGAGAGAGAGCTGCACTGCAAAGGGCTTCGCGTCAATGTGAGCCGCCACGAAGTCAGCTATCAAGGAGAGATCAAAGAACTTACCAGAAAAGAATTTGAACTTCTGGAATATCTTCTTGAGAATAAAGGTCTGGTCATGTCCAGAAATCAGATCCTCTGCCATGTGTGGGGCTATGATTTTGACGGCGAGACCAGAACGGTGGATGTCCATGTGCGTACCCTCAGACAGAAGCTGGGAGAGGCAGGAAATCTTATCGAGACTGTGAGGGGCGTCGGCTACCGGATCGGAGATCATCTATGAAAAAAAAGATCCTGAACCATACCAGCATTATGATCGTTCTTGCTGTCCTGATCACATTTCTGGCAGCAAGCGTGGTCACCTACAGCAGATTCAATACGTACATGCAGCAGGGAGTCCGTGAAGAAGGACAGTACATCTGTCTTGGAATGGAGGAGTACGGAGACAGTTTTCTCACAAAAAGACTGAAAACAGTAACTTCCAGTCGTGTGACACTGATACAGAAAGACGGAACGGTTCTTTACGATTCGGAAGCATCCCCGGAGAAACTGGAAAATCACAGCAACCGTCCGGAATTCATACAGGCGGAAAAGGAGGGGAGAAGCGAAAGCATACGTTATTCTGAGACGTTTGCAAAAAAGACATTTTATTATGCAGTGAGACTGGAAGATGGAAATGTGCTGCGTGTAGGTAAGACTGTGGATTCTGTATACTCTACATGGATCTCAAGCCTGGCGGTGCTGGGACTTCTGATGTTCCTGGTACTGATCCTGGAGTTTGTTTTTGTGCAGAGACAGACCAGAGAGCTGATAAAGCCCATCAATGACCTGGACCTGGAACACCCTCTGAAAAGTGTGTGCTATGAAGAACTTCGTCCCCTTCTGGTGCGTGTGGATGAGCAGAACCGCCAGATCCGGCAGCAGGTAAAAGAGCTGAAAGAAGCCGAGGAGATCCGAAAAGAATTTTCCGCAAATGTTTCTCATGAGCTGAAGACCCCGCTGATGTCCATTTCCGGTTATGCGGAACTGATGATGAACGGAATGGTTCCGGCAGATCACGTACAGGAATTTTCCGGAAGGATCTATCATGAGGCCGTAGGGCTTTCCAATCTGGTGGCAGATATCATCCAGCTTTCCAGACTGGATGAGAGCAACAGCGAAGTTCCCTTTGAGAAAGTAGATCTCTATGAACTTGCGGAAGATGTAAAA
>CAVEKJ010000028.1:0-13509 GCA_963616205.1 Prevotella sp. | reverse complement strand
CCGCTCCGGAGCCATAAAAAAAGACCCACGTATACTCTATCTCTGTAACAGAAATAAAATATACATGAGTCTCATTCTTTAAGATTTGCCAGGTGCATGCACCAGTATGTTGACAAACCACGTTTACACGCGAATTACTCCCTCACGGAATTGATTTTCGTCATTGTATCAAAGTTGAGAAACTTTGTCAAGAGTGTCGAAGAACCCAGTCTGCTGTACTAGAAATCACGACCTGCACCGCCTCCGCCAAAGCTTCCTCCGTCTCCGGAACTGCCACTGTCAAAGTCATCCCAGTCATCGTCTCTGTTATCATCAGTACTGCTGCTTCCGCCGCTTTTTCCGCCCCGTCCCAGGACCCAGCTTAACGGGAACAGGGAATTAAAGAGCCGGTGCAGCACACTCATACGGCTGAAATTCTTTTTCCAATACTCAGAAGTATCCTTTCCGGAAGCTTTCATGAGCAGGCCTTTCAGGAACAAAACAATGCTTACAATAAGAAATACCGGAAGGGTCACGCACAAAAGATATGCTCCCACCATGATCAACACGATCAACACAAGTCCAAGAGCAATTTCCCAGACAGTTCCATCGTCCTCATCGTCGTCCCCGTCCTGCTGCGCTTTTTCATACTTTGGAGCCGTTATCTTTTCCAGGCCGTATTCTTCACGGATCTCATTTAATAATGCATAATAAAGCTCTACCGTGCCTTTTTCGAACTCATCCTCTTTATAAGAAGGAACTGCATATTCATCCAGAAGCCTTCCTGTCTTCGAATCCGGCAGTCTTCCCTCAAGTCCATAGCCAACGGATACCCAGACTTTACGGTCGGAAACCGAAAGCACGATCAGCACGCCATTGTTTTTGTCCTTTGATCCAATGCCCCATTTACGGCCGGTTTCCACTGCGTAATCGCTGATATCTTCCCCGTCTGTGGTGTCCACGGTAAGGACCACCAGCTGTGCTGTGGTATCCTCGTGCAGCTGCTCTCCTGCTTTACAAAGCTCTTCCTTCCAGGTATCACTGAAAATCCCCGCATAATCATTTACATAAAATTCTTTTGTGGCTGACGGGATCTCCCCGTAAACTGCCAGTGTATTTCCGGACAGCATCAATGCAAAAACCAGCAACACTGCCATCCGTCTGAGCCATTTTTTCATAGGCGGTTCCCCCTCTATCCTGCCATTGTTCTGTCTTTACACTTCGCCAGAACAACGGGACACGTTTCTCACTCTGCCAGCATCTCTCCTACATCCGGCGTATCGGCTGCCGAAGCATCAGCCTCAAAATATGCCGCCTTCTCAAATCCAAACATGGAACCTAACACATTTCCCGGGAACTTTACAAGTTTTGTATTGTAAGATTTCACAGCCCCATTGTAATCTTTTCTTGCTACGGAAATCCGGTTTTCGCTTCCGGACAGCTCATCCATTAAACTTACATAGGTCGTATCACTTTTCAGTTCCGGATAATTTTCCACAACAACTTTCAGTCCGGAAAGTGCACTGTCCATCTGCTGATCTGCTTCGGATTTCTCTTCCACAGTACCTGCATTCATCAGCTGGTCACGCGCCTCCAGAACCTTGTCGATCACTTCCGTCTCATGTTTGGCGTAACTCTTTACCGTGCTGACAAGATTCGGGATCAGATCCGCACGTCGCTGCAGCATGGTATCCACATCAGCCTCTGCAGTTTCCACCGCTTCTTTACTTCCGGCAAGTCCGTTGTAACTGACCAGAAGTCCTCCTACAAGGATCACGATCACTGCAACCACCACTAAAAATACTTTTTTCATCTCTCTTCCTCCCTTCCGGTATTTTGCATAATACTTCCAAAAATCCATAGTGCTGCCTAATCAGCAAATATATTTCCGGAAACATCGGTCTGCAATACAGAAAATCTTTTATATTCTTATTTTATCAAAGCATACAAAATTTCTCCAGAAAAACTTATCTGTTCTGATCAGAATTTCTCTGCCATCTCCCTCAGCCCCTGATACATTTTTTCGGAAAGCGGGATTGAAACTCCCAGCCGTTTCGCCTCCTTCACAATATAACCGCTGAAAGTTTCCAGCTCTGTCTGTTTCCGCCGGATACGAAAATCTCTCTGCAGGGAACTGGTGGCATTATCCGCATGCACATGGCGGAATTTATGGATCACTTCATTGATGTGCTCATCCGTCAGCGCAACAGCCTTTGCACGGCCCACACTTGCGGCCTCCCACACAAGTGTCTCGTACTGCTGCGCTTTCACCGGGGCTCTCCGGAGCTCCCCGATGGTATTGTCATAAAAAGCAGTCATCACATTAAAAGCACAGTTGAGGATGTACTTCCGCCAGATCTCCACCTCGATATCGCCCTGATCTTTGTAATCAATATCTGCACCTTTCAGGATCTCGGCTACTTCGGCAACTTTTTTCTGCTGTTTTTCATCTGCGTCTTTGATTCCAATGCAGAGCCAGGTGAACGTATCCTGCTGGGAAATGGAAAAATCCGCATTGGCAAAAGCCACCGTATAGATCAGCGAATCCACAACCGTTCCCTTTCCGACCAGCCGGCGGATGTTTTCTCCCGGATCCACACCATTCATTACCGGAATGATCACCGTATCCTCTGTGACCATGTCCCGGATACTTTCACACACTTCTTCCAGTGAGTAATTTTTTACACAGATAAAAATGTAATCCTGCTGTCCCATATTCCGGACTGGAACCACACGTTCCGGCTTCGCGACGATCTCCCCTTTGTAATCACTGTGGAGCACCAGGCCTTTTTCACGGATGCTCTCTGCGCGGGCACCCCGGGCCACCATGGTCACATGAGGGTACGCCTTCGCCAGCATCCCGGCTATGTAACCACCAACACCACCGATTCCGATCACTGCAATCTTTTTTTCTTGTGTATTCATATATTGTCCGCTTCCTTTCTGCTTCGCATCTTATAATTGTCATGGATATTCGCAATCCGCTTTCGCTACTTGCTCATAAAAAAAATAATATGCTTCGCATCTTATTTTTTTTATCATATCAGATACTTTCTCTTATTTCCAGAAATCTGTCGAAAATAATCTTATTTGGAAAAATACAGAAAATTTTTATCCAAGCTTTCTTTGTCCTGGATTCTGTTGTATACTGGATATAAATTTTTTACGAAAAAAATAAAAATACGAGGTGACAAAAAATGGATACCAAACCCGTTTTTCACGGAAGTGATATAGAAAAGATCTGCAGCTACTACAATCTGAAAAAAGAAGACATCGTCAAATTCGGTGCAAACGTCAATCCTCTTGGGCTGTCCCCAAAAGCCAGCAAAGCCATCGCAGAACACGTGGATATTCTCTCCTCCTACCCGGACAGAGAATACACCTCTCTTCGCAATACGATCTCCGCTTACTGCAATATTCCCGCTGATTTCATCCTTCCGGGAAACGGCTCCAGCGAGCTGATCTCCCTTCTGATCCAGGAGCGCGCGCCGAAGCAGACACTGATCCTGGGGCCTACTTACTCCGAATATTCCAGAGAACTTTCCTTCTCCGGAAGCACCCAGGAATATTACCACCTTCAGGAAAGCAACGACTTTGAGCCGGACATTCCGGATCTCTGCCGGAAACTGGAACAGGGCTATGATTTTCTCATCCTCTGCAATCCAAACAATCCGACTTCCTCTGCCATCACCCAGGAAGATCTTCGCAGACTCATCGGCTTCTGTGCGGAAAAAAATATCTTCGTTATGATCGACGAAACCTATGTAGAGTTTGCTCCGGATATCAACGCCATCACCGCAGTTCCGCTGACCCGGGAATTCACCAATCTCATGGTGCTCCGCGGCGTATCGAAATTTTTTGCAGCTCCCGGAATGCGCCTGGGATACGGCATCACCGGAAACATGGATTTCCTGGCAAAAATGCGCGAAAAACAGACTCCATGGTCCCTCAACAGCCTTGGCGCTTTTGCAGGCGAGATCATGCTGCAGGATCAGGAATATATCCGGCAGACCAGAGAACTCATCCTCTCCGAACGCGACCGGATGATCTCCGAACTGAAAAAATCAGACACCTATAAGGTTTATCCTGCCTACGCAAACTTTATCCTTCTTAAGATCCTGAAAAACGGCCTGACTTCCTACGACGTATTTGAAGCCTGCATCAAACAGGGCCTGATGATCCGCGATTGTTCCTCCTTCCAGTGCCTGGATGGGGAATTTGTACGGTTCTGTATCATGATGCCGGAAGATAATTCACGGCTTGTGGAAGTGTTGAAGTCACTGTAAAAGCCCTCCGAAAACACCTCAAGGAGAATTTATTTTATGGACTTTTTCTTTCTGGCAGCAATCCTTTTGCTGCTCATTCCATCCAGACCTGTGAAATTCAATCCGGAATATATTTCGATGAAACAGACCAATATCATCCGCGGATTTTTTCTGCTGCTGGTATTCATGATCCACTTCTGCCAGTACACACAGATGAACGGCCCAGCAGACCGGATCTTTCAGTTCTGGCGCACCCACTCCGGTCAGCTGGTAGTCACCCTGTTCCTGCTTTATTCCGGATACGGTGTCTTTGTCTCCATCATGAAAAAAGGCACTCCTTACGTTCGTCGCATTCCGGTTCACCGAGTGCTGCGGACACTGGTGCATTTTGATATGGCAGTGCTGCTTTATCTGGCAGCTTATTACTTTATGGGAAGAACTTTTTCCCTGCAAAAAATCCTCCTGGCACTGCTGGGATGGGAAAGCCTCGGCAACAGCAACTGGTACATCTTCGTCATGCTGATCCTGTACCTCATCACCTGGCTCGCATTCCGGATCTTAAAAAACAAACCCGTACCCGCACTGCTTTTTATCACAGTTCTGACCGTGATAAGCATGTACATCCTGTCCCTCCACAAAACCGACTACTGGTACAACACCATGCTCTGCTACCCCGCCGGCATGTGGTACGGACTCTTTAAGGAAAAAATCGATGCAAAATTAAAAGCCACAAAAAATTACATCCTCGCAGCCCTTATACTCCTCGCCCTGCTCCTCATCGTTTACAAAACCCGCCAGCAGATCTGCATGTATGCCATCGGCGCCGTTGTATTCGCACTGGTAGTTGTGATGTTTACCATGAAAATGCAGCTTAAAAACCCACTCCTGGAATTCACCGGAAAGCATCTGTTCGGATTGTATATTATGCAGAGACTGCCTATGGCCTTGCTGCAACATACGGTCATTGGGGCAAACGCTTATGTTTATGCAGTGATTTGTTTTTTGCTTATGTATTTGGTGGGGATTGGGTTTGGATGGGTTTGTGGATTTCTGGATAGAAAATGCTTCAATTCCAAATGATTATTCTGCTTTGGTTCGGATATTTTCACCCGTGGTGGTAAACTTTCGTGTCAACCACGCGCCGCTGGTACTGACAAGAGCTTCCGCTCTGAGAGATGCAGGAGAATGGCACGCCTGCCGGGTGATTTCCTTGTTGATTCGAAAAGGAGTCGTTGCTGAACAGATGATTTATTCATCTGACACGCAACGACTACTTTTTCATTTCATATTTATTAAAGTAAAGTAATCATTCTCAATTTGTATTCATTCTTTACTCATAACCAAACAACTTCTCCGAAGTTTATTTAATCAACCCCAACACCTTCACCGCATTACTCTCCGTCACAGCCACAACCTCCTCGCATCTAATCCCCTTAATCTCCGCAATAGCCTTCACAACCTCCGGCAGATACAGGGAACTGTTTCGTTTCCCTCGGTTTGGCACAGGTGCCATATACGGACAGTCGGTTTCAAGTAGAATCCGATTCAGTGGTGCGTACTCTACCACTTCTTTCAACTTCCGGGAGTTCTTAAAGGTGACCACTCCACCGATTCCCAGGTAAAGTCCCATGTTCAGATATTCTCTTGCAATTTCCTTGCTATAGGAAAAGCAATGGATAATCCCGCCATACATTCCGTCCTTCATATACTCTCTCACAATATTCAGCGTATCCTCGGCAGCATCGCGGCTGTGGATCATGAATGGAAGGTTTTTCTCACGGGCGATGTCCATCTGCTGGCGGAAGATTTTTTGCTGGAGAAGGTGCTCTTCCTTCTCCTTGTGCCAGTAATAATCCAGGCCGATCTCGCCTACAGCCACCGTCTTTTCCATGTCGCAATATCTGCGGATTTCATCCAGCACAGCTTCGTCCACCTTATCCGCATCATCCGGATGCACACCCACCGCACCATAGACAAACGGATACTTCTCCACCAGATCATAAACCCGGTCAAAATGTCCCACGGAAGCACACACATCCACAATATGCCCGATCCCGTTCTCCTGCATACTATCCAGCATCTCAAAACGGTCCTCGTCAAAAGCCTCATCATCATAATGGGCATGGGTATCAAAAATCATAGCTTTATCCACAGACATCTCATCACCAACGGAAACTTTTCCACCTTTCAGCACTCTTGTAAACACACCTTCCCGGGGCATAATACACTCACCCATCTTCTGGAAAATCGCACAGCCATTGTGACACTCCTTCCCAATCTGAGTCAGCTCCAGCACAACCTCACCACAGCGAAATCTGATCCCAACCGGAAGCTTTGCAAAATCAATCCCCTCCACAACCAGATTCTCGCCAAAAGCACCATCCTCAACTTTCGCACCCCTCGCCCGAAACGCCTCAATCTTTTCATTCGAAAGAAGACTCACCTGCCGATGCCACTTTCCAGCATGAGCATCCCCCTCAAGCCCCCAGTCCTCCACAAAGACCGCAGACCCAACATTCCTCTTCTGAGTCCCCTTCTTCTCACTGATACAAACCGCAAGCACTTTTCCCATAATAAACTCCTATTAATCACACATCGCTACTAAATTTATTTCTCTATATCTCTCACATCATTCAACCATCATCACACCCAGTAGCAGCTTAACACCCGCAACAATCTCAGGCTCACGCAGTCACAGCCGTCCCACCCCCGCAACACGTCCGGCAAAACCTACACCACACGCAACTCTCAGGCCCACGGAGTCAGGGCCGTTCCGCTGACGTCAGCGGAGTGCCCGTCGAGAGGCGAGTATAGCTGCTGTCACGAGCGCATTGTCTGAACGGAGCGCTATGCGCGTAGTGAGTTTGCGCTCGTGACAGCAAATCAGCGACGCAGCCGAACAGGGCACGCAGCGTGTCAGCGGAACGGCCCTGACTCCGTGGACCGTCCGTTCGTTAATATATCCGCCTACCGCCCACACTCCCCAGCCTCACCCGTAAGTATCTCAATCCCATGCCCCAGCGAATCCAAAATAACTTCCAGACACTCCCGCACCGCCTTAGGACTCCCCGGCAAATTAACAATCAGCGTCCCCTTCCGGATCCCAGCCGTAGCCCGACTCAACATCGCCCTCTTAGTAATCGTCAAACTAAACGCCCGCATCGCCTCCGGAATCCCCGGCACACGCCTCTCGATCACATCCTCCGTAGCCTCCGGCGTCACATCCCTCTGTGAAAACCCGGTACCACCCGTAGTCAAAATCAGCTCCGCAAGCCCCAGATCCGCAATCTCAGCCATCCGGGCACCCAGCATTCCACGGTCATCCGGCAAAACATCCATAGAAACAACCTCATACCCGGCCGCCTCCATGATCTCCTTCACAGCCGGACCACTAAGATCCTCACGCTCCCCTCTGTAACCCTTATCACTAGAAGTAATCACCGCAACTCTCTTCATCACTCAACCTCCAATCTGCGCCATACAAAGCTTCTCCGTCTTATCATCCTTCTGTTTCTCCAAACCTCCGCAAAAAGCATGCCCGTCCGGTTTCTCCGCAAGAGCCTCCAAAATCACAGCCTTCAGCGCCTCATCCGAACCACCACCACGAATCACCTCACGAAGATCCCGTCCCGCCGCATACTGCAGACAAGTCTTCAAAAAACCCTGGGAAGTCAGCCTGATCCGGTTACACTCCCCGCAGAACTTATGGCTCACCGCACTGATGAACCCAATCTTCCCGGAAAAACCATCCACATCATAATAATGACACGGACCATTCCCCAGCGGCTCCCCCACATACGGCGAAAACCGAGGAAGTTTTTCCCCAAGGATCCGCAGCAGTTCCTCTTCCGACACCCCATGAAAATCTTTTCCCATCCCAATAGGCATCATCTCAATAAACCGCACATGCACCCTATGATCCCTGGCAAGAAACGCCACCCGGCAAAGATCCTGCTCCGGAATCCCCAGCGGCACACAATTGATCTTAAGCGAAATCTCCGGATACTTCAGCGCCTCCGAAATCCCTTCAAGCGTCCGCCCCAGTTCATCCCGCCTGGTGATCCTTCTGCTGCACGCCTCATCCAGCGTATCCAGACTGATATTCAATCCGTCCAGCCCCACCCGGGCAAAATCCCTCATCTGATCTTTCAAAAGCACACCATTTGTAGTCAGAGTCACCTTCTCGATCCCCGGCATATTTTTCAGTTTTTCCACAAGCTGGGGCATCCCAGGCCTCACCAGCGGCTCCCCACCGGTCAGCTTGATCTTCCGGATACCCAGCTCTGCCATCACCCGGCAGATCCTCAAAATTTCCTCTTCCTGCAAAATAAGGGAGCGCGACACATGCTGCACTCCCTCCTCCGGCATACAATAAATACACCGCAAATTACATCTGTCAGTTACGGAAACTCTGAGATAATCAATGTTTCTTCCGCACCTGTCTATCATTATTTTTCCTCAAAACGGAAATCTCCGCTTTTGCCTCCTGTTTTTTCTTCCAGATGGATATCAGACATGACCATGTGCTTATCGATGGCCTTGCACATGTCATAAATGGTGAGAAGCGCCACCTGAACACCTGTCAGCGCCTCCATCTCCACGCCTGTTTTCCCCTCTGTTTTTACCGTACAGAATACACGGATCACTCCCGCATCCTCGTCCGTCTCAAAATCCACAGAACACTTCTGGATAGGAAGCGGATGGCACATAGGGATCAGGTCAGAAGTACGCTTCACCCCCATGATGCCCGCCACACGGGCCACACCAAGCACGTCACCCTTCTTCACATTTCCGCCTTTTACCGCAGCCATGATCTCCGGGCTTACCTGGATGGAACCGGTGGCCGTTGCTGTACGGTGAGTGACCGGTTTATTGGACACATCCACCATAACAGCATTGCCATTTTTATCAAAATGATTCAGCTCCATACTTAGCAGATCTCAGCACCTGCAGGCATCTCTTTCTCCGGTACCATCAGGGAAAGATTTCCATCTGCATCCTCTGCACAGAGGATCATACCCTCGCTGAGGATTCCGGCAAGTTTGGCAGGTTTCAGGTTTGTAACAACCATAACTTTTTTGCCAACCATTTCCTCTGCGGAATAGTGAGCCTTGATTCCGGATACGATCTGACGAACCTGGCTTCCGATCTTAACCTGGGAGCAGAGAAGTTTTCTGGATTTCTTAACTTCCTCGCAGGCGATGATCTCACCAACCTGGAACTGAAGCTTTTCAAAATCATCAAAAGTGATCTCCGGTTTTGCCTCGATGTCGATCACATCTTTTGCTTCCTTTTTCTCCTCTTTCACTTCTTCTTTTTTCTCTTCTTTCTTAGGATGAAGTTTCTCAACTTTCTCAAGAACATCCTTGAGGTCAAGTCTTGCAAAAAGAATCTCCGGTTTGTCGGTTACACGGTTTCCTGACGGATAAAGACCAAACTGCTCCATATCCTCAAGAGTTCTCTCGTTAGCGTTGAGCTGTACAAGAATACGCTCTGTTGTACGCGGCATAAAAGATTTCAGCAGAGATGCGCCGATACAGATTCCCTCAACCAGGTTGTAAAGAACTGTTGCAAGACGATCCTGTTTTGTCTCATCTTTTGCAAGTGCCCATGGCATAGTCTCGTCGATATATTTGTTGCAGCGTTTGAACAGGGAGAATACCTCTGTGATGGCATCTGCAACACGAAGTTTGTCCATTTTTGTGGAAACATTCTTCGGAACCTGAAGGATGAAGTTCTTAAGATCATCATCAACCGGCTCAGTAACATTCTTGTTCTCAACGATTCCGTTGAAATATTTGTTGGACATGGAAATGGTACGGTTTACAAGGTTTCCAAGTGTGTTTGCAAGGTCGGAGTTCAGTCTCTCAACCATCAGCTCCCATGTGATCACACCGTCATTCTCAAACGGCATCTCGTGGAGTACGAAATAACGGACAGCATCCACTCCAAAGAACTCAACAAGCTCATCTGCGTAGATTACATTTCCTTTGGATTTACTCATTTTTCCATCGCCCTGAAGCAGCCACGGATGTCCGAATACCTGTTTCGGAAGCGGAAGATCCAGAGACATCAGGAAGATCGGCCAGTAGATCGTATGGAAACGGATGATATCTTTTCCAATAAGGTGAAGATCAGCCGGCCAGTATTTCTCGAATTTCTCGCTGCTGTTTCCGTCGCAGTCATAACCGATACCTGTGATATAATTTGTCAGGGCATCCAGCCATACATAAACAACGTGCTTCGGATCGAAGTCAACCGGGATTCCCCATTTAAAGGATGTTCTGGATACACAGAGATCCTGAAGACCCGGAAGAAGGAAGTTGTTCATCATCTCGTTTTTACGGGACTCCGGCTGAATGAAATCCGGATGTGTGTTAATGTAGTCGATCAGTCTGTCCGCATATTTGCTCATTTTGAAGAAATATGCCTCTTCTTTTGCCGGTACGCATGGGCGTCCACAGTCCGGACACTTGCCGTCTACAAGCTGAGACTCTGTGAAGAAAGACTCACAAGGTGTACAGTACATGCCTTCGTAATGACCCTTGTAGATATCTCCCTTTGCATACATTTTTTTGAAGATTTTTTTGACCTGCTCCTCATGATCTTTATCTGTTGTACGGATGAATTTATCATAGGAAGTGTTCATCAGGTCCCAGATACGTTTGATCTCACCGGAAACGTTATCTACGAATTCCTTCGGTGTAACGCCAGCTTCCTCAGCCTTCAGCTCAATCTTCTGGCCATGCTCATCAGTACCTGTCTGAAAATATACGTCATAACCCTGCTGTCTCTTAAAACGAGCGATTGCATCCGCAAGAACAACCTCATAAGTATTTCCGATATGCGGTTTACCGGATGTGTACGCAATGGCAGTGCTGATATAATATCTCTGCTTTTCCATCTTTTCTTTCCTCCATAATAAAAATAAAAAAACGCCCTCCCACATCATAACGATATGAGAAGACGAGTTATTACCCGTGTTACCACTTCTGTTCATTCCTGCCTCACGGCAAAAACCTCATCAGGTACAGAATTTCTATACCCTTCCGCTATAACAGGCGGTCCTGTCACTGCCTGCCGGTGTCCGTTAAATAGGACATTCAAATTCCGCTTATTGCGTCTAAACCGGTTCAGCAATGCCTCTCCGAAGCCATCTTCCATCTGCGCCTGCACATCCCTCTCAGTCTCGGAACTCCTGCATAAAGTGAATCTTCATATCCAACCCTCATGCATATTCATGACCGCGATCACTTCATAATCTGCTGCAAAGCGAACATTCACATTGCGCCTCACATTGCGGCAAAAAAGTCCTCCGGGGATTTCCCTGTAGTGTGGTGTACACATGTACTCTCTTCTTCCACGAGTTTTCCATATGGGAAAATCGTAACACATTTCCGGTGGTTTGTAAACGGGGAATTTTGATATACAACGCGCATGTTATCACATTCTCCGCTGTCTGTACATCCAACGCCAGGCCATCCGAAAAGCAATAGTCGTCAGCGTCATTCCCGCAGCCATACTCGCCGCAAAAAGGATCGTATAAATCCCGTCCTTCTGAAAATTCGCCCAGTCCTTCATTAACATCCAGTTCATCGTCCGGTAAAGCGCAGCTCCCGGAATCAACGGGATCGTAGCAGAAACCAGAAAAACCGTAACCGGAGTCTTATGAACCCTCGCCATGCACTCCGCGTACAAAGTGATCGCAACCGTTGACCAGAAACCACAGGCATACGGACTGGGCGTTATAAACTCCACCGCCAGATACACCGCCCAGGACAGACAGCCACCCACAGCCGCAAACCAGAGTTTTTTTCCATGGATATTAAACAAAGCCGCAAAGCCAAGGGATCCTGTAAAGGATACGATCAGCTGTATGATCTCATGCATAATTTTTCCTCCCCATCAGAACAGCAGATTCGCCACCGTAAATCCAAGACCCACGACCAGCGCCAGCAAAAGCGCCTCCATACACCGGATCAACCCCGTAATGGTATCTCCGGAAAACATATCCCGCAGCGAATTGGTAAACGCAATACCCGGAATCAGCAGCATGATATTTCCAATACTGATCAGATCCGTATGATGCCCCAGCCCGATCAACACCGTAAGATTGGAAAGAACACCACCGGCACCACAGCACAAAAGCACCGTAAGCAGCGAATTCAGCGCCCCTCTCTTCACAAAAGCCTCAAACAGCTTCAACGCAATACCGATCAGCGCCGAAGCGATCATATCATTAAGATCCCCGCCGAAAAATACCGAAAACGAACCGGAGATCACCGCATAGATCAAAATCTGCGTCCGGAAAGAATATCCCTGCTTATTCCGTATCAGATCCAACCGCCTCTGGATTTCCTCCGGCTTCGGCCGAAACTCACAGATATATCTGGAAAGCTGGTTCAGATCATCCAGACGCCCCAGATCATTCGCCATCCCCGGCACACGCCGCGTCTGCGTACAAATCCCAAAATCCTCGCCGTAAATCGTCGTCACAATACTGGACGTGATCGAAAAAACATCCGCCCGGGAGGCCCCATACGCCAGACAAATACGCCGGATCGTATCCTCAACACGCCCAACTTCCGCACCACAACAAAGCAGCTGCTCCCCGATCGTCATCGCATAATACAAATACTGCTCCGCCTCATCCTTTGTCACCCAGCACACCTCCCCATCCACAAATTTATCTTTATTTATTTTAGGACACTTAAATATTAAAATCAATAACGATTACTTTGTCTAAATATTCATTTCTTCTATATTTCCTCAAAGCACACAGACCTACTTCGTTGAATAGCTGAGAATTTTTTCGCTTTTCAAAGCGGAGGAAATCTGCGAGGGGGAAAGCACTCATAGTTGCGAAGCCCGCTTTTCCCCCTCGCGCTCCCCCTTTCCGGGCACGCAATATTATCGTACGTTATGGGAATGTGTTAATATATTGGAAGGGCGATGGATGCTACGGTATTGGTCGTGTAACGTTGAGCCGATTCCTTCTCAAACCATAGGGAAACTCAGCCTTTCGCCCCAGGCATCCAGCGCAGCGCTGATGCCCCATCCCCTATCGTCAAACCACTCAGCCTAACACATTCACAACCAAACCACCCGTCCAGTCACACCATCTCAAAACCTCCCGAGCAGCCACCCGCACTTTCCGGCTTGAAACACCAGCTGGAAAGGCGTGTGCTGTCTGGCGACGACTCTGCAGGAGGGGTGCTGATTCTTAGTCGGTGGAAATCTGCGTTGCTTCAAAAATTCTCGCTGT
>CAVEKJ010000027.1:7231-13585 GCA_963616205.1 Prevotella sp. | reverse complement strand
AACGCCAAGTATCAGCATCCTCGCACAGCCATCCGTAGCAGTTGTTGATAAAGTTGTAGATAAAAAAGGAACCAGAGATGTAGCAGAAGAATATCTGAATTATCTCTATTCCGATGAAGCACAGCGGATCGCAGGAGATAATTATTATCGCCCATCCAATCAGGATATCCTGAAAGAGTACTCCGATGTCTTTGATCTGAACATTAACTTAGTGACCATTGATGATTTCGGTGGATGGAAAAAAGCACAGGAAACACACTTCTCCGATGGTGGTGTTTTTGATCAGATATATGAGGGATAAGATCAGATATGGCTTCCTTCCGTCAGGGAGCAGCCATCCATCATACGAATCCCGTTTATAACATTCTGATAAGTATCATACATTTCCTTCCAGTCATCAGAGGCATCTTCCGAATACTGGCTGATGGTGGCCAGAAGATCGTATTTTTTGCCATCGGTGGTTTCGATACGGCCCAGATAACTTTGCCATACGCTGTCCAGAGGTTGGTCTTTGCCATCGTAATATCTGGCTTCCAGGGTCAGGACAGGAACTTTTTCATTATAATAAGTAAGTTTATAGCCACCGTTTTCTGTTTCCGTTGTCTCATAATGGCAGAGATATTTCCAGCGTTCCGGAGTGAGGACCTGGAAATGATCGGTCATGGCCATATCAACACGTTCCGCATAAATGAAATCCACGGACTTGATCAGTTCTGTTGCAGCTTTTTCGGTGGCCTTATCATAAGTGTCGGATGGAGTCAGGATAAAAAGTCCAAATGTATGATCGTCAGTCTGGCATACAAGGGCATCAACATTTTTTTCTTCCTCATTGACGGAGGTTATATATTGATATTTTACAGCCGGATAAGAATCAAAAGTAAGGTCTTTCTTTGTAATGATCTCATCCTTCACCGGATAATATTCTGCCAGAAAACCTTCCAGGGAAGGATCGTCCAGAGAAGAATTGGCTACTTTTAAAACAGCAGCAGTGCTTTTACCATCGTTTACAGAACGTCGTTCAAAATAATTTTCTTTTTCGGGCATGGATTCTATGACCGTGTCATTGTCATGGAATCCAACCCGCATATGAAGCTCACCGCGCTTTTCCGATCCGGTATTTTCTTCTGTGTCGTTGGAAGAGGAACTGGGGTATGAAGGATCGGAATTTTGCGAGGAGGAGTTTCCACTAGTATCGGAGGAAGATCCAGAAGATGCCTCCGATGACTCTTCAGAGGAAGTTTCTGAAGGATCACTGTTGGAGGAATCATCTTCTGAATCAGAATATTCCTGAAGATTTCCATAATCATCAATATAATAATCATCTCTGGAACCAATATAAGTAGTGCCAGTGTCATCTTCCAGCCAGACACTGCCGTCTTCATAATAATAATGAGGTTCAAAATAACCGTCCTGTTCCGTCCATCCGGCATCGTTGCCCTCCATCAGTTCACCGGAATCCGGGTCCGGGGCATAATTGCCTTCGCCGATATATTCGTCTTCGGAACCATTGCGGTACCAGTAATCCCCGTTTTCATCCTGCCAGATATACTGGCCGTCATCGGTTGGCGGGTCAGAAGCAAGGGCTGGAATAGCAGTTATGGAAAGGGTAAGTGCACCGGTTAAAAGAACTAAGATTTTTTTATGCATAGGCACCTCCTGATTGTCGATATATGTCGATTCATCCAGATCAGCCAGATAAAAAAGATCTGCCTGTTAACTACATTCTAGCAGACAGATCCCGATATTCAGAAATGTGAAGAAAAAGAGACATTTACCTGCAGGTAAAAAGATACCCCTTCCCATAAACCGAAACAATATCATACTCATCCGTATCCTCCGCGCCAATCTTGGTACGGAGATTAAAGATATGCCGCCGCACTGTGCTGGTATCTGTTCCCGCAGAGCTGCCCCATACCGCCTCATAGAGTTCTTTTGCGGAAAAAATCTTCTCCTGGTTTTCGGCAAGGAGACGCAGCAGAGAAAATTCTGTTCGGGTAAGCCCTGCATCTGCATCATGAAGATATGCATGGCCATCCGAAAGATCCAGGCGCAGGCTTCCCACCGTGATCTGACGGGAAGCCTGGAAATTCTCTTCCAGCCGTTTCTGACGTTCCAGCAGCATCTGGATCACGGCCAGAAATTCATCGAAATTATAGGGCTTGGTGAGATAATAGTCGCCGCCTTCCTGAAGCCCTTCCACCTTATCCTGGATATCGCTTTTTCCGGTGAGAAAAAGTACCGGGCGCATGGTTTTTTCGCGGAAGCGGCGGCAGATATCAATGCCATTTCCATCAGGAAGCATAATATCCAGAATGAGAAGGTCAGGCAGCTGTTCTTCAATCTGCTGGTAAGCTTCCGCAGCTGTCTGTGCAGTGCGGACATCGTAGCCTCTTCGCCGCAGCATCCGGCAGTTTGTGTTCAGAACCTGTTCTTCATCCTCAACCATAAGGATAAGTGCTTTGTTTTCAGTCATTTAAGATTCCTCCTCCGGAAGGGAAAAGAACACACGGGTGCCTTCGCCTTCTTTGCTTTCTATCCATATTTTGCCGCCATGAGCGGTGATGATCTGGTGGCATACATAAAGGCCTATGCCGTGGCGCCAGTAATCTTTATCTGCGGAAACGTAACCCTTGAGAGCGTTTTTTCGCATCTCTTCAGACATGCCGGTTCCGGTATCAGAGACACAGAGTGTTTGCCATCCGGGTTCGCCGGACAGAGAAATGGTGATGGTTCCGTTCCGGGTATGTCGCTCCGCATTGGAGATCAGATTGGTGATAACCTGGATGAGCCGTTCCGGATCGGCAGAAATTTCCGGAAGTCCGTCTTCAATCCGAAGGACCAGTTGATTTTTATGTACACTTGGATGGCTGTTGAAATCTTTTTCCACAGAATGTAAAAGTGCCCCCAGATCCGATGGTACAAGGGAAAGAGCAAGCCGCCCCTGCTCAATGGAAACGGTATCCATCAGGTCCAGCACGATCCGGTCGATCCGCATTACCGACTGTTCGATGGTGCGGAGATTTTCCTGCATAAGAGAAAAATCCAGAGGTTCTTCCTCAAGCAGCTCGGAAGTATCCCGGGCGTGGAGGGAGATGGAATTCAGAGGATTTTTGATCTCATGGGCAACGGTGGTCAGGAAGGTGGACTTGGCATTGTCGAGGGAACGAAGCCGCAGGTTCTGTTCCTTAAGAAGAAGCTGCTGTTGATTGTATTCCTTCAGATGAAAATAGAGAACAATGCCGCAGACAATGCTTACGGAAACAAATGCCAGAAACACATCTGCCAGCCGGTCTGCTTCTGTGGCAAAAGGAGTCACACTGTCCGGAAAATGGTACGCAATCATACAAAGTCCCATATATAGGACAATTTCCAGCAGAGAAACGATCAGAGCACGCCATTTTTCCAGCATCAGCACAGTGAAGATAATGGCAAATACGAAAAATGCCGGCATGCCGCCATGATATCCGCCGCTGGTAAAAAACATCACCGGGAAGACGATCAGAAAGATCACAACGATCGTGATCAGATAACAGCGCTGATATTTCCCACTATAATAAGAATAAAGAAAAAGTCCGCCGGATATGACGACCAGCGCAAAATTGATCAGTACATTTTCCCAGGAGCCGGTGGCAAGGCTGAGAAAAGCCATGATCAGACTGATCACAGTGCCGCCCAAGGCGAGAATGTTAAACAGCCGGACACGGAAATCAAGGGCTGGACTGAATAAAGAATGAAAAAGATTTCGGAGTTTCGGATGGATATTGATAGGGCTCACCTCCTGTATTGACTTGTATCAAAGAAGCCCTGCCTGTTGGATTTTGTTAATCTGCAGGGAATTACCTGATGCATTGAATTATATCGAGAGAGATTTTATAAATCCATTGTATCATGTAGAGCTAATCTTTTGTACTCAAAAAAATGCAATTAATCCATATTTCCTATTGACATACTATGAATAGTAGGTTAATATAAGTGTCAACAAAAGAAAGGGAAGAGGCTATGAACGAATACGGCTTTAATACAGGGCTGCTCCACGGCACCAATGAGAAATATCCACAGGGTGCAACACAGGTTCCAATCTATCAGAGCAGCGCATTCCGACACGACAGCGCGGAAGACCTGGAGAAAATTTTTGACAATAAAAAAATGGGCTTCTCCTATACAAGGATCAATAATCCTACGGTAGAGTCCTTTGAGAAAAGAGTGACTATGCTGGAGGATGGAATCGCCAGTGTGGCATGTGCTTCCGGAATGGCGGCGCTGACCAATGCGTTTCTGAACATTCTTCAGGCGGGAGACGAGATTGTGGCAGCCTGCGGACTGTACGGCGGAACCGTGGAACTGTTCGATGACCTGAAGCCTTTCGGGATCTCCGTAAAGTATGTGAAAGAGAATAAGCCGGAAGCTTTTGAGGCAGAGATCACAGAGAAGACGAGACTTGTTTTTGCGGAAACCATCGGAAATCCTAAGCTGGACGTTACCGATATCCAGGCGGTTGCAGAAGTGGCACATAAGCATGACGTACCACTGATCGTAGACAACACTGTGGCAACCCCGTATCTGATCCAGCCGTTGAAGCTTGGAGCTGACATTGTGGTTCATTCTTCTTCCAAATATATCAATGGAAGCAGTGATGCCATCAGCGGCATTCTTGTCTGTGGTAAGGGTCTGAAATGGGACCCTGACCGATATCCGGGACTTGCTTCATACCGGAAATTCGGACCATTTGCATACATCGCCAAACTTCGAAACGGACTTTTCCGGAACACTGGCGCGTGTCTTGCTCCGCAGAATGCTTTCCTTAACAACCTGGGACTGGAAACCCTGGGACTTCGAATGCAGAGACAGTGTGACAATGCACTGGAACTTGCGAAGTTTTTGCAGGGGCTGGGTGGTGACATTGAAGTAAATTATCCGGGACTGGAAAAAAGCCCTTATCATGAAATTGCGAAAAAACAGTTCAGGAACGGTTATGGAGCTATCGTAACCGTAAGAACCGGAAGCAAGGAGAAAGCTTTTTCCATTATTAATTCCCTGAAAATTCCGCTGATCATCTCCAACATCGGAGATACGAAGACACTGGTGATCCATCCGGAATCCACAATCGCGGCACACATCTCCGACGAGGAGAAACAGCAGTCCGGAGTATTCAAGGATCTGATCCGCATCAGCGTGGGAATTGAAGATATTGAAGATTTAAAGAAAGATTTTAAAGAAGCGATAGAAAATAACCGATAAAATCTAAGAGCTGCACCGGCAGAGAAATGGAGAGTTCGCTATGGCAAAAGTAGATTACGCTACATTAAAAAAAGGTGGTTTCATGAGACAGAAGCAGAAAAATAATTTTTCTCTTCGTCTTGCCTGTGTAGGCGGTACGCTTACCGCAGAAAACCTTAAGAAGATCGCAGAAGTAGCTGAGAAATATGGTGACGGATATGTACATCTTACTTCCAGACAGGGAGTTGAGATCCCGTTCATCAAATTAGATGACATTGATGATGTAAAAGATGATCTTGCGAAAGGCGGATGCAAACCTGGTGTCTGCGGACCGAGAGTCCGTACAGTCACAGCCTGCCAGGGTAATGCAGTCTGTCCAAGCGGAAACATCAACAGCTATGACATTGCGGTGAAATTAAATGAGAGATATTTCGGAAGAGAGCTTCCACATAAATTTAAATTCGGCGTTACCGGATGTCAGAACAACTGTCTGAAAGCAGAGGAGAACGATGTAGGAATCAAGGGTGCAGCCCAGGTCAGCTGGAAAGAAGACGCATGTATCCACTGTGGTGTCTGCGAAAAAGCCTGCAGAGAAAACGCCATCTCTTTTAAAGATGACAAGCTGGTGATCGACACAGAGAAATGTAACTACTGCGGCAGATGTGCAAAATCCTGTCCGGTAGATGCATGGGATGTAAACGAAGCATTTATCGTTTCCTTTGGCGGAACGTTTGGAAATCACATCAGCAAGGGACAGGAATTCCTTCCACTGATCACTTCTGAGGAGCAGCTTTTCAGAGTGACCGATGCAGCGATCCAGTTCTTTGATGACTATGCAAATCCGGGAGAGCGTTTTAAATTTACTATCGACCGGGTAGGCGCTGAAAAACTTCAGGAAGTTTTGAAAGGAGCATACAATGGCTGATATTAAGATTGATGATACCGTAGATATTACAGATGTAGTTTGCCCGGTAACTTTTGTAAAAGCAAAAGTAGCACTTGAGGAACTGGACGACGGACAGATCCTGGCAATCAAGATGAACGATGGCGAGCCGGTACAGAATGTACCGAGAAGCGTAAAGGAAGAAGGACATCAGATCCTGAAACTTGAAGATAATGAAGATGGAACTTATACAC
>CAVEKJ010000027.1:0-7221 GCA_963616205.1 Prevotella sp. | reverse complement strand
CTTATACACTGATCGTAAGAAAAGTTGAAGAATAGGAGAACAGAGAAATGACAATCACAGTTGCAGGAAATAAAAAAGAATACGAAGACGGACTGAAACTTACAGAGCTTATTGAGAAAGAGGATATCGAAAGTCCTGAGTATGTAACCGTAACCATTAACGATGAATTCATCAGCAAAGAAGACGTTCCGAACACAGTTGTAAAAGACGGCGACGTTGTTGAGTTCCTGTACTACATGGGAGGAGGCGCAAGATAATGGCTTTTACAAATGAGCAGCTTGAGCGTTATTCCCGCCACATTATCCTGAAAGAGGTTGGAGTAAAAGGCCAGAAAAAGCTTCTGAATGCAAAGGTTCTTATCATCGGAGCCGGCGGACTTGGAGCACCGGCGGCCCTTTATCTTGCGGCAGCAGGTGTGGGAACGATCGGAATCGTAGATGCAGATGAGGTAGATCTTTCCAATCTTCAGAGACAGGTCATCCACACAACTCCAGATGTCGGCAAACTGAAAGTAGAGTCTGCGGCTGAGACCATGAGAGCCATCAACCCGGACGTTACCGTAAATACATATCACACTTTTGTAGATTCCAGCAATATCATGGATCTGATCAAAGATTATGATTTCATTCTGGACGGAACTGATAACTTCCCTGCAAAATTCCTCATCAACGATGCCTGCGTAATGGCTGAGAAACCGTTTTCACATGCAGGAATCATCCGTTTCCAGGGACAGCTGATGACTTACGTTCCGGGACAGGGACCGTGTTACAGATGTGCATTCCAGAGCCCGCCACCAAAGGATGCCGTACCAACCTGTAAGCAGGCTGGTGTGATCGGAGCCATGGGCGGAGTCATCGGAAGCCTTCAGGCAATGGAAGCCATCAAGTACATCATCGGACAGGGCGATCTTCTCACAGGAAGACTTCTTACCTACGATGCGCTGAAGATGACATTCCGTACCGTGAAACTTCCGAAGAACCACAACTGCCCGGTATGTGGCGATCATCCGACCATTACAGAGCTGATCGATTACGAGCAGGCTGTGTGCGAGCTGAAACACTGATCATATAGAAGTCAAAAGTGTCTGCTGGTGCAGGCAGTATAAATAAGTATGGAAACCCATTGGAGGCTGCGAAGATAATGCTGAAATTAAAAAAAGAAGATTACGAAAAAATATTAGACCACTGCAGAAAGGGACTTCCCAATGAGTCCTGCGGCCTTCTGGGCGGGACCATTGAGGGCGATGTAAAAACCATCGAGAAGGTGTATCTGCTGACAAACATTGACGAAAGCAACGAGCATTTTTCCATGGACCCGAAAGAACAGCTGAGCGCGATCAAAGATATCCGTCAGAACGGATACCAGATGATCGGAAACTTTCATTCTCATCCGGAGTCTCCGTCAAGGCCTTCCGAAGAAGACAAACGACTTGCATTTGACCCGAACATCGAATATCTGATCCTCTCCCTTATGGATGCAGAAAACCCGGTGCTGAAGGCCTTTGGCGTAGACAAAGAAAAAAATGTAACTGTCCATGAAATTCAGATAACAGAGTGATGAGTATGAAAAACAGATTAAACACCAAAGAAATTACAACCGATGTGCTGATCATAGGCGGAGGTACCGCAGGCTGCTATGCGGCGCTGGTTCTCTCAGAACAGAAAGCCGGCAAGGTACTGATCGCAGAAAAAGCAAATATCAAACGAAGCGGCTGTCTGGCAGCTGGTGTCAACGCCATTAACGCCTATATTGTAAAAGGCCGCAAACCTCAGGACTATGTAGATTATGCCACAAAAGATGCCGCCGGGATCGTAAGACAGGATCTTCTTCTTACCGCAGCGGAGAACTTCAACGAAGTTACCGCAAAAATGGAAAAACTTGGCCTTGTGATCCTGAAGGACGAAAATGGCAATTATGTAGCCAGAGGAAACCGTAACATCAAGATCAACGGAGAGAATTTCAAACCGCTTCTTGCGGATGCAGTTCATGAAGCTGAGAATGTAGATGTTCTGAATTATGTAAACATTACAGACCTTCTTGTAAAAGACGGACAGGTTTACGGAGCGGTTGGCTTCTCTATTATGGAAGAAACAGCTTACATTATCCGGGCAAAAGCAGTTCTTGTTGCAACCGGCGGAGCAGCTGGTCTCTATAAACCAAACAATCCGGGATTTTCCAGACATAAGATGTGGTATCCGCCATTTAACACAGGTGCCGGATATGCAATGGGAATCCTGGCAGGCGCGGAGATGACCTCCTTTGAGATGCGTTTTATCGCACTTCGCTGCAAGGACACCATCGCTCCTACAGGAACCATCGCACAGGGTGTCGGTGCAAAACAGATCAATGCGGCAGGCGAGATCTACGAGACAAAATATGGTCTGACCACAAGCGAACGTGTTTATGGAACAGTCCGGGAAAACCAGCTTGGACATGGTCCGTGTTACCTGAAAACTACAGGGATCACGAAGGAGCAGGATGAAGATCTTCTGAAAGCCTATCTCAACATGGCACCAAGCCAGACTCTGAAATGGATCGAAAGCGGAAAGAACCCAAGCGAGCAGGATGTGGAGATCCAGGGAACAGAGCCATATATCGTAGGCGGCCATACAGCCAGCGGCTACTGGGTAAACACAGGCCGTGAGACTACAGTGAAAGGTCTTTATGCAGCAGGTGATGTTGCAGGAGGATGTCCGCAGAAATACGTAACAGGAGCACTTGCAGAAGGAAAACTTGCAGCACTGGATATGGTGAAACAGTTTTCCGCGGGATCTCTGAAAGAAGCGGATATTACCACAGAAGCGGAGATCAAAGTTCAGGAAGAAAAAATCCTTTCCCAGTACGAAAAGTTCCGTAATGAGGATGCACCGGCATTTTCCGTTGAGGAACTTGAGGAAGCCATGCAGAAAGTCATGGATGAGTATGCAGGAGGAATTGCTTCCAATTATCAGTTTAATGAGAAACAGCTTGATCTTGCGGATGAAAAGATCGTCCGTCTTCAGGCTCTTGCCGAAAAAACAGCGGCAGCAGACATGCATGAACTGATGTTTGCATATGAACTTCGCGAACGTCTCATTGTATGCCGTTCACTGATCGCTCATCTGAAAAACCGCAAAGAGACCAGATGGCATTCTTTTAACGAAAATCTGGATCATCCGGAAACCGATGAGAAATTTTATAAATATGTAAATTCGAAACTGGAAAACGGCGAGATCAAGATCATTTTCCGTGACATTGTAAAGGAGGACACATATGAGCATACGAATTGATCAGAAAAAATGTGTTGGCTGCAGAAAGTGCAGTGAAGTATGTCCGGGAACCCTGATCGTCATGGAAGACAAAAAAGCCGTGATGAAATATCCGAAAAACTGCTGGGGTTGTGTTTCCTGTGTAAAGGAATGCAAAGCCGGTGCCATCGATTTTTTCCTTGGCGCGGATATCGGCGGTAACGGAAGCATTATGAATGTAAAAAGCGAAGGCGATATCCTTCACTGGATCATTACAAAAACAGACGGTTCCACATCTGTGATCGATGTGGATCGACGAAATTCGAATAAATACTAGAAGATGAGTGCTGCCGGTTCTGGCAGCCGGAACAGGAGGATGAGATCAGATATGAGTGGATTATCACATTTGGATGAGCTGGAAGCAGAGGCAATTTACATCATCCGTGAAGTTGCAGCAGAGTGCGAAAAGCCGGTAATGCTTTATTCTATAGGAAAAGACAGTTCTGTAATGCTTCATCTCGCAATGAAAGCTTTTTACCCGGAGAAACCGCCATTCCCGTTTCTTCATGTAAATACAACATGGAAATTTAAAGAGATGATCGAATTCCGTGACAAGACTGCAAAGGATCTCGGGATCGAAATGCTTGAGTACATTAATCAGGACGGTGTGAAGCAGGGAATCAATCCTTTTGACAGCGGTTCCGCATATACAGATATCATGAAAACACAGGCCCTGAAACAGGCTCTTAAGAAATATGGTTTCACAGCTGCTTTTGGCGGTGGCCGTCGTGATGAGGAGAAAAGCCGTGCAAAAGAGCGTATCTTCTCTTTCCGTAACGCAGAGCAGGCCTGGGATCCGAAGAATCAGCGTCCGGAGATGTGGAAGCTTTACAACACGGAGATTAACAAAGGCGAAAGCATCCGTGTTTTCCCGATTTCAAACTGGACTGAGACTGATATCTGGCAGTACATTAAGAGAGAAAATATCCCGATCGTTCCGCTGTATTTTGCAAAAGAGCGTCCGGTTGTATACAGAGACGGCAATATTATCATGGTGGATGATGACAGAATGCGTCTGAATCCAGGTGAGAAGCCGCAGATGAAAAAAGTTCGTTTCCGTACTCTTGGATGCTATCCTCTGACAGGTGGTATCGAGTCTGATGCGGAGACGCTGGACGAGATTATTGATGAGACTTTAAGCTCTGTGGAATCTGAGAGAACCACACGTGTTATCGATTCTGACGGCGGAGCTGCCAGCATGGAAAAAAGAAAGAGAGAGGGGTACTTCTAGGATGAGCGGATTACTGAAATTTATCACTTGCGGAAGTGTGGATGATGGAAAGTCTACACTGATCGGCCATATTCTTTATGATTCCAAGCTTTTATATGCAGACCAGGAAAAAGCCCTTCTTCTGGACAGTAAGGTAGGTTCCAGAGGCGGTGCCATCGATTATTCTCTTCTTCTGGACGGCCTGATGGCTGAGCGTGAGCAGGGAATCACCATTGATGTTGCGTACCGTTATTTTACAACAGATAAGAGAAGTTTTATCGTTGCAGATACTCCAGGTCATGAGGAGTATACAAGAAATATGGCAGTTGGAGCTTCTTTTGCCCAGCTTTCCATTATTCTTGTGGACGCAAAACAGGGTGTTCTGGTGCAGACAAGACGTCATGCCCGTATCTGTGCCCTGATGGGTATCCATCATTTTGTATTTGCTGTGAATAAGATGGACCTTGTTGATTACAGTGAGAGCCGTTTTAACGAGATCGTGAAGGATATTAATGAGCTTTCTGAGGCTCTGGGACTGCAGGATGTTGTGATCATTCCTGTCAGTGCTACAGAGGGAGATAACGTAACGAAGAAATCTCCGAATATGCCCTGGTATACGGGCAAAGCTCTTCTGGATCATCTTGAGACGGTAGATGTTTCCGAGGCTGAGAATGTCAGTGAGTTTTATCTGCCGGTTCAGCGTGTTTCCCGTCCAAACCATGAATTTCGTGGTTTCCAGGGCCAGATCGAGAGCGGCAGGGTTCATGTAGGTGATACCATCACTACGCTTCCCAGCAACGAGACAGCGGCTGTTAAGACGATCCTGGTGGGCAGTGACAACCGTGAGGAGGCTGTTGCAGGACAGGCAGTGACCATCCAGCTGGATAAAGAGGTGGATGTCAGCCGTGGCTGTGTTCTTACCAATAATAATGAGATTCCTGTGGCAAAAGGGTTCGAGGCTACCCTTCTGTGGATGGATGATTCCAGGCTTGAAGTGGGCAAGGAGTATCTTGTGAAGCTTGGTACGAAGAAGATTGCTGGTGTGATCAGGAGTATTGAGTTTAAGACGGATGTGAATACGGGAGAGCATCTGCCTGCGGATACGATTGAGAAGAATGAGATTGCTTTGTGCAAGATTGGCCTTTCTGATAAGGTTGTGCTGGATGAGTTTAAGAAGAATAAGACTCTTGGTGAGCTGATTCTGATCGATCGTGTGAGCCATATGACTTCTGCGTGTGGTGTTGTGGAGTCTGTGGATACTGAGGGTGAGAAGCCTTATTTCCAGAAGGATGATGTGAAGGTTGGCGGTTATGTTTTTGAGGAGTTTTACTTTAACCTTGAGAATGCGCTGCTTTCTAAGGCGGATAAAGAGGTTAGGACTTATCATGTAGGGGATGAAGTGCCTACAGAGGGGGATAGCTTCGAGTATCCGGGTTATTTTGATATTGTGTCTCTGGAGGATAATGCGGCTGTTCTGATCCGTGATAAGAAGGTGCTGGATATTATTCCGTTGGATAAGTATGTGTTTATGGGATTGCCGGTTGTGGATGAGAGAGGTTTTGCGCTTGAGATTCGCAGTAATGCTGATTACCAGCAGTTTCTGGATGAATTCAAGGCGGCTGATAATAAGTCGGAGTTTCATAATAAGTGGTTTAAATTTGAAACATATAGAAAGATTGTCTGCACGGATAATTTCTGGATGATCTAGTGAAAAATTATATTTGAGAGGCTGCATGGGTGTGTGGCCTCTTTTTTTGGTGGGATTTGGAGGTTGTAGGGCCATCAGCGCTGCGCTGGATGGCTGGAAGTGTGTCTGACGGGAAGGCTGTTGGTGATTGCACGTTTGTGGTGGCTGACGGACGCCGGGGCTCAGGATACTGTCCGGTCTGCGGCTTCGTCGGGGGCTGGCTTCTAAGATGCCGGAAATCTGCTAAAACCGCTGCAAAAAATCCAGAACTCGCTTCTGCGTCGCTCAAACAGCTGGATTTTTTCCAGCAACGCAGATTCCCACCATCTAAGAAGCGCACCCCTCCTGCAGAAGCAGAGCCAGCCAGTATCCTGAGCCTCGGCTGTGCATCCATGCCGGAAAGGTAAAAGAATCTCACAGAGGGACGGAAGCGGGCGCTGGGGCGCCCTGTCCTGAATATTGTAATATATAGAAATATAAATCGGCAAAGAGTTACATTCTGAATACAGCAGCATACAGATAAAAGTCAAAGAAGTTACACATCGAAAGACGTAACGCTAGTTCCCGTGCCCAACGGGGTGGGAGTGCGAGGGAGGGCGTTCGGGCTTCGGAACTCTGAGATCGCCTTCCCTCGCACTGTCCACATTGAAAATGTGACGTGCGTAGCCTATGCAATAAGGCAATAAACAACAGCATACATCCTTTACTATCCCACATCTATCGTAGTAGAATAAAATTAATGTAAAAAAATAAAAAAAGGTGTTGACAAATTATAGCGCCTTCCGCTATAATTAAACCTGCGTTTCGGATGAAAACACAGAAGAAATGCACTCCAATTTAATAAGAAATTATGAGTTCGGAGTCTGGAGAAGTACTCAAGAGGCCGAAGAGGTGCCCCTGCTAAGGGTATAGGTCGCTAACGCGGCGCGAGGGTTCAAATCCCTCCTTCTCCGTTGTTTTTTTGAAAAAAATAAAATTTTCAAAAAAATAAAAAAACTTGTTGACAAACGCTTGCAAACATGATAAAGTAAACAAGC
>CAVEKJ010000026.1:3764-13800 GCA_963616205.1 Prevotella sp. | reverse complement strand
CTCCACTACTGTATTGGCACCTACAATCGTTGCCTGACCGATAGTGCTTCCACAACCAACAACTGCTCTCGGCTCAACAATGCAACCTGGCATTAAGGTAGCTGACGGAGAAATTGTAGAATCCATATGGAATAAAACCGGAATATTATAAAGTGCTTTTAATTTCTTATTCCATTCAAGTCTTTTTGCGCCATCATCACATGCAGCTATTGCACAGCTATATTCTGGATAAAAAGTTTCTACTTCTTCCAGTTTTCCAATAGCACCTTCTCTGTCGTTATCTACAAAGGAGATTGCCTCAAAGCAGCCCATTGACTCTGCTATTTCCTTTACATAATCTCCATATCTTTCTGAGGCAACAATCAATAATTTTCTTCCCATTCTCAACACTCTCCTCATGCGTTATAAATATTTTTCTTATTAATATAGGAAGTTTCTCTAACACGACAACTAGCCTGTGAATGTTCTTTTTAAAGAGCATCCGCAGGCTAGGTCAAACCTCCTTATCATAATTTTTCGGCTTATAGTGTGGGTCAAAATAAGCATCCAGAAACCATTCAATTTTCATAGTTCCGCTACTCACCCGACACAACCATACAGAAAAATCATCATAACCAGATTCGACTAAGCCAGCGAAACCCTTGTAAAATCAAGGTTTTTCTTGGTTGTCCCTATTATACCGCTATCTCCTTTCAAGATATTGAAGGCTTCGGGTAGTTCATCAAGGCTCGTGCTTCTGAGAAACCTACCATACTTATTCAGTCTCACCTCATCAGGAAGCAATTTCCCACTCTTATCCTTGCGGTTATCCATGGTTCTGAACTTGATAAGCTTGAATATCTTCTCATCCTTCCCCGGTCTTTCCTGCGTAAAGAACGGATTCCCACGCATGAAGATAAAGCCAAGGATGATAAGGATAAGGTAGAGCCAACTGAATACTATTACCGCCGCCAGAGCGCAAAGGATATCCAGCGGTCGCTTGAAGTATTTCTCATACGGTCCTTTGTGGCAGTCTGCACACTTGTGTCTGTCTACGCCCTTGTGTCTGTTCTCACTCATCTGAAGCATCTCTTAATAATCTCAATCACTCTATCCTGCTCCCCTGCCGTCATCTTGTTATCACTCGGCAGGCAGCAACCTCTCTCAAAGATATCCGCGCCGACATCAACACAACCACCAGCGATATAGGCGTTGGTTCGGCATCTGAGACTTCCATCTCTGCCAATCGCCTCATGCATCCTGTACATTGGCTGGAGATGCATACATTTCCATATAGGCCGTCCTTCGGCGTTGAAATAGCTTAACGCCTCCAGCATCTCCGTTGGGCAGCTCTTACCACTCTCACTTCTATACAGTTCCTTACTATCATCTCTGACTTGCTCACACATATAATCCTTGTCGATGATCATCGCACTCAGCCAGTAGTTCGGCTCAGTCCCCACCGCATACTTCATCCCGGACTTCTCAGCCGCGATGCGTTCCACTTCATTAATATTAGCACCAACAGTGGACATCCAGTTTGTCTTGTAGGCTTCTGTCACATATTCGAGTTCTTCCCCGTGCATGGTCGGACTGCTTAAATATAATTTTTTCTCAAATCTTTCAAATTTGTTATTTTCAAAATCGAACACTTTACACACCTCTTTCTTCCGAATCCTGTTTATTCCTGCATCTCTTTCCTCACGCCGGATGATAAGTGCTCACCACCTTCTGCACCCGTTCTTTCATGTCATCTTTGTTCTTGTATGACGCTTCCAGGAGGCTGTCCAGCTGTTTCAGGAATTCTTCTATGTCGAATGGTATCGGGCAGCCGATGTGGATCAGGTCGTTTTTGGTTTTTTTCAGGCCTTCTTCGGCCATCAGCTTTTCCTCGTACAGCTTCTCGCCGGGTCTGAGGCCTGTGTAGGTCAGCCTGATGTCGACGTCTGGTGTGTATCCGGACAAACGGATCAGGTTTCGTGCCAGGGTGTCTATTTTTACGGGTTCTCCCATATCGAGTACGAAGATTTCTCCGCCTTTGGCGTAGGTGCCGGCAAGCAGTACAAGGCTGACTGCCTCCGGAATGGTCATGAAGTAACGGATGATATCCGGATGTGTTACTGTTACCGGGCCTCCGGCTTCGATCTGCCGTTTGAACAGCGGAATGACGGAGCCGTTGCTTCCCAGTACATTCCCGAAACGCACCGCAACAAATTCTGTCTGTGTTACCTTCAGTGCTTCTGTAATCTCCGGTACTGTTATCATGTCTTTCATTCCGTGGGTAAAGAGCTGCGGCACTTCATCTGCTTTTCCCTCTTTTACCTTTGCCGCAAATGCCTGGAATATTTTTCTGCTGTCGCGCACGGAACCGATAATCGTATCCAGCTTTAATTCCGGATATTTTTTTCTCAGTTCCAGCTGGATATCGTAGGCATTGTTTTCATAAATGTCAAAAAGAATGAGGTGCTTTGGCTGATGTGATGCGATCTGTCTGGCTAATTCCGAGCCAATGGAGCCGACACCGGTGATCAGAACCGCTTTTCCCCTGATATACTCGAACACTTCTGTCATATCCGGTCGGATCGGATCACGTCCAAGCAGATCTTCGATCTTTACCGTTTTCATCTTGCTGACAGAAACCTGTCCCGTATACAGCTGATACATTCCCGGCAGATTCATCAGCTCGCAGGTTGTTTCGCTGCATACCTGAAGGATGTCTCTCTTATCTTTCGGTTTTGCACTGGGGATCGCTATGTAGATTTTTTCAATTTCGAATTTCTACACTGCTTTCATGATGCTGTCCCTGCCGCCAAAGACAGGCACGCCGTCAATGTATCTTCCCCACTTGTTGGGGTTATCATCTATGAAGCAGGCTACCTTTTCATTTGTTTCTTTTGCGGCCTTCAGGTCACGGAAGATCATCTGTCCGGCGGATCCGGCACCGATCAGCATAACCTTCTTTTCGCATTCACTCCTGTTTGTTCTTCCTCTCAGCAGCAGGATGAAGCGGTGACATCCTCCCCCACCTGTAGAGGTGGGAGCTTCCCAACCTCGGTAAGTTTGGTTCTCGTTCGATAGCACTACTGTACTAAGCATAAGCGAGCTATCCCCGTGTGTCCCACGGTTTGTATTAGATTATTGCATTATACGATCATGCATTTACCAGCCGCATTCCCTCATTTCTGATATTTATCGCCGCATTTACATCTCTGTCGTGATGTTTTCCACACTGCGGACAATCCCACTCTCTTAACGCAAGATTTTTTGTTTTAACATTCTTGTAACCACAAACAGAACAGGTCTGGCTGCTTGCAAAAGATCTATCCACCTTCACAAGCTTTTTCCCCTGTTCCTCCAGTTTGTATTTCAAAAATGTTGTGAACATTCCCCAACCGTTATCTGAAACAGACTTTCCAAAATTCAACGACCGTGACATTGCTTTCATATCCAAATCTTCTATACATACACAATCATAAGCATTGGTTATCTGTCTTGATTGCTTATGTAGAAAATCTTTTCGTTGATTGGAAACCTTTTCGTAAAGTTTTGCCACCTTAATCCGTTGCTTATTGCGATTGTTCGAACCTTTCTGCATTTTTGAAAGCATGCGTTGTTCTCTCGCTAATTTTTTCTCCGCATTCCTGTAATACCTTGGATAGACAGGCTCCTTACCGTTGCTGTCACGATATAATTCATGCATGGAAAAATCCAAACCTAAAAACTTTTGCAGCTCCTTTTCTTGTACTTGATTTTCATACTCAAAAAGAATACTTGCATAGTATTTTCCGCGTGGTGTCTGACTGACTGTTACAGATTTCAGTCTGTATTCCTCTGGAACAATCCTGTGCTGTTTTAAGCGGACTTGTCCAATCTTAGGTAATTTCAAATGCCCATTAGATATCGTTATGTTCCCATTGATGCAGACTGTGGAATAGCTGTTTTTATTCCGCTTCTTTGATTTGAACCGTGGAAAACCTGTTTTCGGCTGTTTGAAAAAGTTCTGAAATGCTGTATCAAGGTGCCTGAGCGATTGTTGTAACGCTATACTATCTATTTCCTTTAAAAATCCGTATTCTTCCGTTTTCTTCATTGCAGCCATTTCTTTTGCACAAATGGTATATGTTACGTTGGTCTTGTTCTCCTCATACTGCCGAATCTTTCTATCAAGCCAATGATTATACACCATTCTGACACATCCAAAAGTCCTGGCAAACAAAATCTTCTGTTCATCATTGGGATATATTCTGAATTTATATGCTCTGTTCGCCACTCTTCCACTTCCTTTTTCGGTCCTTTTGTCCCTGGCTTTCTATATATTTTTTGATTACTTCAATTGGAGCACCGCCTGTTGTAATCAAACAAAAACTCTGACTCCAGAAATGTTCTTTCCACAACTTTTGCCGTATCTGCGGAAACTCTTTCTTAAGAAGTCTACTGCTTGCACTCTTATATGCATTTATGAACTTACTTATTTCCGTATTTGGATGTGCCCTGAAAAGTATATGTATATGGTCTTTATCGTGATTCCATTCCTCAAGAGTGATATTGTAATTTGGAGCAATATACTCAAATATCTCTTTCGCCCTGCTGGAAATACCATCATCAAAAACCTGTCTACGATACTTAACCACAAGCACAAGATGATAGTGCAGTAAGAATACTGAATGTGCATTATTATCTAAATTCATTGTATTTCAGCCTCTCTTTAGCATTCGACTGAATATATTATATTATGATTAGAATGCAATATCAAGTAGGTAGAAATGTTTTTTACGTGGATTCATCTGGCCTCAGAAGAACAATCTTTTTTCTGGGGATGATGCGGTGTCATGTCATCACTGTCCGTCATCAGATATTTCCGGACAGCAAAAAGTATGGCGATACCGATGATCCCGATCAGTGTCTGTACAGGATCAAGATGTTCCACAACCATCTGCCTTGCCGTTGCAAAAAGCAGGACCTCCACAACAGTCTGGGCGGAATGGCGGCAGAGCATTTTTACAAACTCCACACCGACTACAAGAGACAGTGCCTGTGACAGGAAACTGGTAAAAAAACTGGTATCCATATCCATGACGGAGGTACCGGCAGTTGTAAGGATCAGCCGGAGTCCGGACAGGGCGATCACGATAAGGATCACGATGGATAGCACGACCTCTGTATAACGGGCTACGTTGTAGATCAGCTCATTAAAATGTTTGCGGATCTTGTGATTAACGGCAGTTCGGTCTTTCATAGGGGATTATCCTTTCTTTTTTGCAGAAACCGGATGGTCGATAAAACGGGTTGCAAAGTATCCAAATACACAGGTGATCACGATCATACATGGCAAAAACAGCCAGAAGCGCTGCTGGCTCATAGCGTTGAACCATGGGGCATTGGCCTGCAGGATCATGATGATAGGCATATGCCACAGGTAAATTCCATATTGGTTCCGTGCCACGAAGTACAGTGGACGGAGAAGTTTGAAATCCATTTCCGGCAGAATGGAAAATCCAACAAGCAGGATGCCAAGCAGGATGGCAAGGATGGAATGGGCCGGATAACCGGCCGGAGCAGTTCCATAAAGCCCGTGACTGTGGTAATAAAAGATCCATACCAGGATCAGTGCGGCGCTTATAAGAGAAACCGGAAGTCCAAGTTTCAGCAGGTGATCCTGTATACCCTCGCCGGCATGCTTCCAGAAAGCGGCAGCAGCCATTCCCAGTACGAAATTATCCAGCGCAGAGAATACCTGACGCTCGTATACAAAATATACAGAGGTATCTGAAACGCCGGAAGCGTGGAGATAACGGACGACTGCGAACCGGCAGATAACAGTGAAAATAATGGACATAATGGAAGATACGAGCCAGTTTTTCCGGACTGCCTTATAAAGGAACGGAGCGATCAGATAAAACTGGAAGATCACGCCCATCGTCCACAGCGCACCATTGATGGAACCATGTGTCACCGGGGAAAAATTCTCCGTAAAAGTATAATACGCAAGGATATGCCGAAGCCCCTCATTGCTGAACATCTGCGTGGACATAAAGATCAGAAGAACCGTGATGCACACATAATACTGCGGCATGATACGGATGCAGCGCTTTTTCATAAAAGTCCGCCAGCCGGGGAGACAGCCCCGATCCTCCGAAGAAGAAAGAGAGAGATAGATCCCGTATCCACTGAGCAGGAAAAACAGAGTCACCCCCACTTCTCCGCCAAGAGTCAGGATCGTGTGTACAGCCCCATGCGCCTGCCAGGGCTGCCCGGACAGGACATAGCAGTGATACAGCATAATATAAAGGAGCGCCCCCGCCCGGAGTAGATCGATGTTTTTAATACGTTTCATAAATAAATCCTTTCCTGAAAAACAAGTCCGCCCAATGGCTGAGCAGGGCAGACAGAGATGGAATTAGTATATCATGAATGCGGGGGATTGGAAAGCTGTCGGATGGAAAATTTGCTATTGCAAAAACAAACGAATGTTTGTATAATATAAAACATAAAAACGAACATACATTCGAAAAAAGGAGCGTGAGAAGTGGTGGACATCGAAGAAAGAACACCCGACAGAAAAGCAATACGAGTACATTGCCCGAGTTGCTCCAATAGCAGATTGTTCGATCTGGCAGGAGCTTGCTCCGGGATCCTACGGATCAAATGTCCCAGATGCAGAAAAGAGGTGGAGATACAGCTGGCGCATTGCAATGAACAGCAATACAGAAGGCAGATCTTTTATTACAGGACACATAAGAGATAAGAAAACCATATAAAAACTGAGTGAGAAGCCGGCCGGCAACCCTAGTACAGCATTTACGGAATGCTGTACTAGATTGCGTAAGAGCCAGACTCAAAGCCAGGAAATACTTCCCTGATCTAAGGAGCAGGGGTGTTTTCCTGGCTTTTTTCTTTATAAGGGGGAAAAGAAAATGAAGAATGAAGAGCAGAAACTATATCAGATCGGAGAATATGTCCGTATATGTCGGAGAAAAGGAGGGTACAGTCAGGAGGAACTGGCGGAAGGCGTAGATGTATCCAAGATGACGATCTCCAGGATCGAAAATGGAGAAAACGCCATGAGTATCCTGCTGTTTCTTCAGATCGTCAGTTTTCTGGATATTTCGGAAGAAGAGGTTATCAGACTGTTCAGAAACTGTGATAAAGAGTGCGAGAAAGCATAGGATTGAGGAAAAAAAATATTCGATTCTACATATATGTTACGAAAAATAACATATATGTAATTTAAAAACAAACAGATGTTCGATATTATATAAAGCGTAAAACATATGTTTTTGACTACAGAGCGTAAAGTGAAGGCCAGCTTTACCGGAGATGAAAGAAGGTGGCGAACGAATGAAGATCAAACGAAAGATCAGATTTCCAAGAGATGTACTGATCCGGATGACAGTGCTTATGATCGCACTGACGAATCAGATCCTGGAGCTGACAGGCAGAAACCCACTCCCCTTTTCGGAGGAAGAGTGGTATCAGATTCTGAGCGGAATGGTAACAGTCATGACTGCTTTATGGGTCTGGTTCAAAAATGAAAAGAAAGAAGGAAAGAAATAATGGAAGATAAGAAAAGACGGGAAATAAAAGAAGAAAGAACAGCAGCGTCCAAACTGTTTGAGAATGAGGATCACTCTTTTACGAAAGAAATCTATCTGGATGATGTCCATTATCAGGACGAGGAGGGAATCTGGCAGGAAATGGATGATACCCTGACAGAGGAACTGGATGAAGACACAGAAGCAGATCAGGAAGAAAATGCAGCAGAAGAATACGTAGCCAGCGAGAAGACAGAGAAGGATTTTGCCAACAGAAAAGGCAAATGGAAAGTCGTATTTCGTAAGCATTCCAGAAAGCAGGGAACGGTATCTGTTACCAAAGATGCGTATAAGATCAGCTGGGCACTGGAAAACACAGAAAAGGTAAAGGCAGAAGAAACCGGAACGAATACGGTTCTTTATCCGGATATCCTTCCGGGAACAGACAGCCGTTTCTGCGTAAGAGGAAAAAGTATAAAAGAAGATATCATCCTGAAAACACCGGAAGCAATCGGTTCTTTTACATGGCTCTATCATACCAAAAAACTTCATCCGGTAGCCGGAAATTCCTGCGTAAGATTTGTAAATGATGCAGAGGAAGATATTTTCACCGTTGCGGCACCGTTTATGACAGATTCCGCAGGAAAAAGATCAGAAAATATCGGAATTGAACTTCTGAATGAAGGAAAAAAAGACCGTTGCGCGATCCGTATCACACCGGATGAAGAATGGCTGAAAGATCCGGAAAGAGTTTATCCGGTTATTGTCGATCCGGTTACGACAACGTCAAAGAAAAGAGAGGAGATCAATGATGCACATGTAGACTCACAGTATGCAAAAGATAATTTTCGTGAAAGCATTATTTTGAAAACCAGAGGCGGAGATGTTATTCAGAGAAGTTATCTGAAATTTAAACTGCCGATTATTAAAACAGGAGATATGGTAGTAGGTGCGCGCCTGGTAATGGTGTCTCTTGCGGAAGATAAAAAAGAAAGAATGCTTCAGGTCCATCGTGTGCTTCAGGACTGGGATTCTGCCGATATTACATGGTTTAATAAACCTATGTATTCGGAAACAGTTGAAGATATATGTAAGTTTACCGGAGATGAACAGAAATATATCAGCCTTGATATCACACGGCTTGTGAAAGACTGGTATCAGAATGGGCATAATTATGGTGTGTTGCTCAGAGACTGTTATGAACTTTCAGGATATACAGAGTATCTTTCGTCAGATTGTCATAGTGACTATAAAGATATGCGTCCGAGAATCGACATTTCCTACGTAAACTACTCCGGTCTTGAAGACTACTGGACATATCACAGCCAGGAAGCAGGACGTGCAGGCACCGTGTATGTGAATGACTACAACGGAAATGTAATCATGCAGCACAAGACAATGGAAACAGGCGGCTCATTGATGCCGATGGGACTGACACAGGTATACAACAGCAATGATAAAGATACAGATATCGGTTACGGATATGGAGTCCGTCTGAATTATCATCAGACGATCCGGAAAGTCACCATTGCAGGAACGGAGTATTATAAACATACAGACGGAGATGGCACAGTCCACTATTTTGTATATGACAGTACAAAAAAGAAATGGAAAGAGGAAACCGGCCTGGATCTGGAATTGATACTGAAAACCGGAGATTCCGATATTGCCTATGTGATCAAAGATAAAGAAGAAAACTGCCTGAACTTCATGACAGCAGGATATTTACGATCTATTTCAGACCGACATGGAAATACACTTAGCCTGAAATATACCAACCTGCGTATTGCGTCGATCACAGACGGTGCAGGTCGTGTGACAACACTGACTTATAATACGGACAGTGAAGGAAAAGCAAATCATCTGATAAAGGTAACAGGACCGGATCAGAAAAGCAAGACGTTTGCATATACCAACGGATGTCTTACATCGATCACAGATATTGATAATTCCAAGATCACATATACCTACACAACAACCCGGCTGCTTCAGAAGATCCGTAATGTTGATGGAAGTGAAGTGCATTACGACTATTACAGCCAGAATCCTTACAGAGTAAAAAAGATAACCGAGTACGGAAGCGGAAGTAAAGAAGGAAACAGCCTGCGACTTACCTATGGATACAACAGCACAAAATTTACAGATCGAAAAAACAGAAGTGAAATCTTCCGATTTGACAATTCAGGAAACCTTCTGCATGTGCATGATGGATTTGGCCATGCGGCAAGCGCCAGATACAGCAAGGATAAAAATTACACCAACCGTCTGCAGAATGAAACAAAACTTCAGTCAAATATCATCCAGCTGCTGAAGGACCCGATCATTCAGGCAAAGACACTTGGCTGGAAATCCTATGTATCTGATGAAAAAAATATCAAAGCATCGATCAATACCGACAGTCAGAATGTAAAAACAGGAACAAGATCCCTTCAGCTTACCAGTGAAGCAAGTGATCAGTTCTGCAGCTGGTATCAGGAAGTTTCGCTGAGAAAAGGTGCGACCTATACATTCTCCATGTATATGAA
>CAVEKJ010000026.1:0-3754 GCA_963616205.1 Prevotella sp. | reverse complement strand
GGTGGTTTTATACGTCAGAAGGCAACATTCAAGGTACCGGAAGATGCGGCCGATACAAAAGTAAGAGTATTTTTATACATGTACAGAGTAAAAGGAACGGTTTATGGAGACATGGCACAGTTGGAGTGCGGAACAACTGCAAACCGCTGTAATCTGATAGATAATGGAGATTTTTACTTCGGAAATACACAGGGCTTTACCGGATCGGGGACTACGCTTGCAGATGAACTGACAACAGTGGGAACCAGTGTATATGTTCCTGTCAGATATGCAATGATGGTAATCACAGACTTTGCGGATGTTTATACAACACCAAAAGTGTCAGCAGAAACAAAGATCACCAGTATCTTCAAGAATGAATGTGTGGTGGCAACTGCATTTATGAAAGATGCCAGTGAAAATCTCTGGTACTATGTGAAAACAAGAAACGGGCAGAAGGGATATGTCAGATCAGAGTCTCTGTGTATTTACATGCCGGGAGGAAGCGCAAGCAATTCTGCATGCACTGCAGTTGCGAATGCCATTCTCCGCTCCGCCCCATCTGTCTCAGCAATACCGGTACAGGAAGGAATCGAAAAAAATACCTGTCTGGCATTACGCTCATCTGCAAAAGATTCCAGTGGAAACAAGTGGTATGAAGCAGGACTGGATATTGACGGAAAAAGATATTATGGCTATATTTCCGCAGACTCTGTAGTAAGACTGGCAACAAACACGCCGTATGGTTATACATATGCACCGGTGAACTGCTATACGACTCCATCTACAGTCAGCGGGCTGGTAACACTTCCAAAAGATACAAGAATCCGTATGCGAGGAACAGTTACAAAGAATAATGGAGAAGTATGGTATGCGTTTATGCCTGAAAATACAGAAGAAGAAAAGTTTGCTTACATCCTAAATACAGCTCTTACAATATCCGAAGCTCCGGTGACAGACCGTAAAGCAACGGCCAAAGTAAATGAAAGAGTTCCGGGACTTGACAATCATATTTTCAAATTTGTTGGAGATTATGAAAGTGAAAAACGTCTGGTCAAAAAACTGGATCTTACAGGAAAAAAAGGTGATACCTACATGGTGAATGCCTGGGGATTCGGAACAACACTTCCGGAATCTTCTGAGGATAAAGATCGCAGGTTTGGTGTGGAAGTTGTATTTATATCCGCAGATGGAAAGACAAAAGATACTCATTACAGTAATTTCAGCCCGGATATTCTGGACTGGCAGTTCCTGAGTGATGTATACGTGGCAAAAAATGATTACGCAAGTATTCAGGTAGCGTATACATACTGTCATAATGCCAATCATGCGTTTGTGGATGGCATTGCGTTATTCCGGGAGGAGTTCGGACAGACATATACTTATGATACAGAAAATAATCTCATTTCTGTTACAGATGCCCAGAAGAACCGCCAGAAATTTGAGTATAATGCAACCGGCGATGTAACCGGGATCACAGATCCGAAAGGAAATAATTTCAAGTATGAGTATGATGCAAAACGTCGTCTGCGAACCGCAACTTCTGCAGAAAACGTCAAATACCGTCTGAAATATGACACAAAAGGAAACATTGTGGAAAGTGGCTGTATTGCTGCGTCAGATACCACAGAGACAAAGGGTACCTGGGTGCTCCGTAAATTCACAGAGAAGAAAAATCATGTGGCAGGTGTTACGGATACAGAGGGAAATACCGTATCCTATGAGTGGGATGAAAATACAGACCTGCTGAAATCACTTACAGATGGAAGAGGAAATAAGATTTCCTACAGATACGATGCCGCACAGCGTCTCAGTGCAGTAAGCCAGAAAGTAACAATTGGAAATGCACAGAAGACAGTGACCAATGCATATGCCTACAAAAATGACAGACTTGCGTCCATCAGCCATAATGGATTTGCTTACGGATTTACTTATGATGCATTTGGAAATATGCTGCGAGCTTCTATTGATAAAAAAGAAACGGATGCAGAATATTCCCATGAACTTGTCAGATATGAATATGAAGAGAAAAACGGAAATCTTGCAAAAACTATTTACAGCAATGGAGATTATATCCGTTATGAGTATGACAGCATGGATCGTATCCAGATGAGCTACTATTACAGTGCAACTGCATCCGCAGAAAAAAGAATGAATCATTATGTGTATGACCGCAGTGGAAATCTTGCAAAAGTACAGGCATACCTGGCTGGAAAAACTTATGATCTGGAGTATGATTTTCTGGACAGATTGATGCGTGTTACAGATGAATCCGGACAGAGATATCAGTATTTCTATGATGCAAATAATAACATGACAGAGCTTCGCGTATATTCCGAAGAATATGGAACAAAAACAAATTACAGCTATGATAAGGACAGCAGAGAAACAAAAACAAAGATCATGAGCGGAAAAGAGAGAACCGTTACTTATGATTCCTGTGGAAGAGTTGTAAAAACAGAGTGGAATACCACAAGCCCATTAACTGTGGCATATGGATATTATTCTCCGGATAAACAGGTCGGTACCCTTCCAAGAAAAATAACAGTAGGTTCCAGAACTCTGAGTTATACTTACGATGCAAACGGAAATATCACGGCGACCACAGATACAAAAGGTTCCAGCACAGTGAAAGAATCTTATGTATATGATGAGCTGAACCGTCTGATCCGGGAAAACAGCCAGACACAGAAGAAAACATGGACCTATGAGTATGATCTGGGTGGAAATCTTGTAAAAGTATGTGAGTATCCGTATACAACAGGAACACTTCCGGCAGAGCCATCTGCAACAGAAACCGGAACATTCGGACAGGTATGGCGGGATAAACTGATGAAGTGGAATGGCGTAGCCATGCAGTATGATTCAATTGGAAATATGACCAAAAAAGGAAATACTACATTTACCTGGACCCAGGGAAGAAAGCTGGAATCTGTCAATAACGGGAAAAAGATCCGATACTATTATGACCATGCCGGAAATCGTGTAAAGAAAACTGTTGACAATGTAACAACCGAATACTGCATGGCAGGAGACCTTCTGGTAACAGAAAAAGGTGAGGGACGCCGAATCTGGTATTACTATGATTCCGCAGCAAATCCTGTTTCAATGCGAGTGTCAGGAAAAGACTATTTTTACGTAAGAAATCTCCAGAATGATGTCATTGCACTGATTGACGACGCCGGAGAGACTGTAGTAGAATACAAGTATAACAGCTGGGGAAAAATCCTGAGCATCACCGGCAGCAAGGCCAGCACCATCGGAAAAACCAACCCGTTCCGCTACAGAGGCTACTACTACGACGAAGAAACCGGAATGTACTATCTGAAGAACCGATATTATGACCCGGAGATCCGGAGGTTTATCAGTGCGGATAACTTTAAAAGTGAAAAAGCCTCTATGGAGACATTACATAATCGAAATTTATTTGCCTACTGTGACGATAATCCACTGGTACGTGCAGATCAGGATGGAAATGCATGGATGGTTGCAGCAGCAAGTTTTGTCGCTGGAATGGGACTTTCCGTTGGATGCCAGATGATTTTTGAGGGTAAAAATCTGTCAGAGATAAACTGGATCACTGCCGCTTCCGCAGGACTTGGAACCGCTATGGGATTTTTGGGAATTGGAGGTCCGATAACAGGTGCAGTTGTAAGTGGTGTTGCTTCGTTTGCAAGTGATTATTATGAAAATAGAGATTTTACAAGTGCGGTTATAAATGGTGCGGTAAGTGCGGGAATATCATTATTTTGGAGTGCTTTAGATAATATCGATC
>CAVEKJ010000025.1:0-14461 GCA_963616205.1 Prevotella sp. | reverse complement strand
GTTTTGTACTGCTCATCAACATATGGGATTCTTGTAACACCGATCTTCTGATCGTCGAAGAGAGATGTATCGGAATCGTTCTGGAAGTTACCGCAGTTCCATGTTCCATCGATTGTGAATGCAGCTTTTCCTGCCTCAAACATGTTTCTCTCTGTGTTGAAGTCTGTGCTGAGGATTCCATCTCCCCAGTATCCTGCATCGATCATGTCTTTCATCTTCTGATATACTGCAACCATCTTCTCGCCGTTGTAAGCTTCTTTGTCGCTTGCAAGATCATCTGCGATACTTGTTCCGTAAGATTTCAGAGCAAGAGCACTCATCAGATGCTCGAAGTGATAGTTATCTTTGTCAGAGTAGTTGAATGGCTGGATTCCAGCGTCTTTTAATTTTGCGCAGGCATCAATAAGATCATCCCAGGACTCCGGAACATCTACGCCAACCTGATCAAGGTAATCTTTGTTGTAGTAGAGGCAGAGCTGATAAGCGGACCACGGAATGCCGTATGTTCCATCAATGCCATCAAACTGTGTTGTCTCCCATGCAAAATCCTGAACTCCCTCTTTCCATTCCGGATACTGCTCGAAGTATGGTGTCAGATCCAGTACATATCCTGCATCTACATACTCTTTTGTACGGCTTCCACCATACTGAAGGAATGCGTTCGGTACGTTACCGGAAGCAAAGTCTGTTGTAAGTTTCTCTTCGTAATCGGACTCTGTGGAAATACTCTCATCTGTTACATGGATCTTTCCTTCGTTCTCTTTGTTGAACTCCTCAAGTGCTTTGTAGTACCAGATTGACTGTCCGTCTGTATCAGATCCGTTGTTGTATCTGAATGCTACACGGAGCTCTACGTTATCAAAGTCCATATTGTCTACATCGTAGTTTGTTTCGTCTGCAAATACAGCGCTTCCTGTTACACCTACTGTTGACATTGCTGTAACACCAGCGAGGCACAGAGTTGCAACTTTTTTCATTCGTTTCTTCATGAATAAATCCTCCCTTAATATGATTTTTATTTATATAGTTCTTCCATTGATGCTCTTAAGTTAATCGATGATCGCCTCAAAGATCGGCTCCTCTTCCTCAAGCTCCAGGCATACACAGTAGTTCTTTGCTCCCTGAAGTTTCTCCGGAAGTTCAACCTCTACCATGGAGTTTCCTTCGCAGCACTTTAATGCGCGGCATGGAAGTTTCTCGCCTGTGCTTACCACATATGCACCTTTTAACTGGTTGCCGATGTTCAGTAACTCTACACGATATCTCGGTGCAAGTACATGTACATAAAGTTTATGTGGTCTCTTGGTAAATTCGATGTTCGGGATCTCATACGGATAAATACCAACGTTCTTGGTTCCGTAGATTGCTTCCGCATTCTCGGTTACGTATTTACCAACTTCGTTCATGATCTCAACACAGTCTTCCGGAACAGTTCCGTCTGCCATCGGTCCGACGTTCAGCAGGTAATTTCCGCCTCTGCCGACGATCTTAAGAAGAAGGTTCAGGATATCATCCGGTTTCTTCCAGTTTGTGTCGTATTTGTTGTATCCCCATGTATCATTTACAGTTGCCGGTACTTCCCAGTCACCATCGTATGGGAGACGTGGAATGAAGTTATCACCGGTGGTCATGTAATCACCTTTCTGGTGTCCGATACGTCCGCTGATGATGCAGTCAGGCTTGATGCCTTTAACCCAGTCTCTTAATTCCTGAGCTTCGTCTGCGGTCATTCCCATCGGTGTATCAAACCAGATCAGGGAAATGTTGTCATAATTCTCAAGCAGCTCTTTTAACTGCGGTTTACATTTCTCATCGAAGTATGTACGGAACTCCGGTTTCCACTCGTTCTTATCTTCGAAATCTTTCTTGTAGGCATTGTCATCATCCCAGTCCTGAGCCTGTGAATAATAGATGCCCATTGTCATGTCATATTTCTTGCATGCGTCAGAAAGTTCTCTTAAGATATCTCTTCCGGTAGCTTTTACCACGTTGAAATCGCTGACTTTGGAATCGTACATTGCGAATCCTTCATGATGCTTGGAAGTAAGAACGATATATTTAACACCCCACTGCTCTTTCGCTCTCTTCACGAACATGTCTGCGTCAAACTTGTCCGGATGGAACTCATCTTTCAGCTTTCTGTAATCTTCCTTGTCAATGTTGAGATGATTCTCGATCCACTCTGCGATACGGTCTGTCTTGGTAACCTCGCCTGTCTTAGGATCTTTCCATTCTCCTGCAAGGATGGAATAAAGTCCCCAATGGATGAATAATCCGTATTTGGCATCTTTATACCACTGCTGTTTTGTGTCTGCCATAGCCCTTCTCCTTGTTTCGTATAGCTTGTTTTTCTGTTACGTAAAACGTTTCGTTTTCTGATGAAACTATCATACCCCATCTTTTTCGGTTTTTCAAGTAAAAATATGCATTCAAAATCATTTTTCCTATTTTTTACAATTATTCCGTCTTGTTTTTGTGTACTTTTTTGGGTTTATCTTTGTTAAACGTTTCGTTTTTATTAATCACATGTCCAATTTACCCGTTTTTTCTGATACTTCGTGTGTTAAAAATGCCATACAGGTTGAGGCACCTTCTATTTCATGGTATAATATGGTAATGAATAATTATCAGTAATTACATTAACCGAAACAGGTAAGTCCCCTTTTCTCATTGCGAAGAACTGTAAACAATGGAGAACCTGCCTGTACCAGGAGGTTACTATGAACAACGTTACGATCAATGACATTGCACGTGCCACAGGTTTGTCCACTGCAACGATCTCCAAATATATAAACAATAAGAAAATACGGGAAGAAAATCGTATTATCATAGAGAAGGCGATCCGGGAACTTGGATATACCCCGAACCGGAACGCCCAGCTTCTCCGTGCCAAGAATACTCATACCATCGGTATCCTGATCTCGGATCTTGGTAACTATTTCTGGGGAGAGCTTATCAATTCCATTATCAGCCATTTCACAGACTATGGTTATACGGTTATTGTCTGTTCTTTCTTTTTTGAGCACCAGAAAGAAATTTCCACTATACAGGATATCATTTCACAGCACTTTGACGGAGTGATCATGCTTCCATCCGGCTGGCAGGATGACCTGTACCAGCTTTTACAGGAAGCTCATATCCCGGTTGTGATGCTGGATCAGGTTCCCGTCACCATGCGGCATTATCCGGTAGACTGTGTGATCTCCGATAACTATAAGGGCGGTGCGCTGCTGGCAGAACACCTTCTGGAAAAAGGTCATACAAGTGTCTGCATCATGGAACGGTATCTGGATTCCTATTCCATCGATCAGCGTATCCAAGGATTTGTCGATGTATATAAAAAAAATGGCATCGACCTTCTGAAACAGCAGGATTCTTTTCCCCGGGTTTCCTTTGGTTCCACCACGGACACGATTGCCCAGAGTGGTCTGCATTTACAGCAGCTGATTGAGTCTCCTGACCGCCCCACTGCCGTTTTTTTCAACTGCTATCTCTCTGCAATGGGTGGCCTGAGCGCTGCCAGCCAGGCACGGATTTCCGTTCCCCAGGATATTTCTTTTGTATCCTTTGATGATGATCCGCTTTTTAAGACCATGAGTGCAGCTATGACCTGTGTCTCTCAGGATCTGAAAAATATGGGAAAACATGCTGTGGACTTACTTCTGAAAAGGATCCACGGAGACTATACGGATTTTCCCAAAATAGACATGCTGGATGTTGTGTTCCATCAGCGGCGTTCCGTAAAGGATCTGTCCGGACACAGCATTGAAGCATCCGGAAAGGATTAATTATGAGTGCAACGATCAAGGACATTGCCAGAGAAACCGGTCTGGCACTGGCCACTATTTCCAAATATATCAACGGCGGAACTGTGCGTCCCCAGAACAAGAAACAGATCGATGAAGCGATCCGCAAGCTGAATTATGTTCCAAGGAACACAGCCCGCGGACTCCGGTCCTCCAAGACTTACCGTATCGGTCTGGTTTCCGGTCCTCCCAATAATCCTCATAACGCTTTTCTTCTGGGAAAAATAGAAAATACCATGCGTACCCACGGTTATTCTCTCATATTTATGAGCGGTGACAAATATAAAGATCGCGTCAATAAATTCGTTCCACATATGCTCCGCTCCGGGATCGACGGCCTGATCATTACTTCTTTCAGCCTGAACCCGGATATCTGCTCTGCCGTGGAACATGCTAAGATTCCCGTTGTGGAAATGGAGGAGCACAGCAATTTCCAGCAGACAGACTGTGTACAGACCAGCTGTACTTTAGGAGCTTACGAGATCGTGGAACATCTGATAAAAATGGGCCACAAAAAGATTGCTCTGGTTACGGGTTCCTCCGCATCTTTTACCGCATGCGAGCGAAAGAAAGGCTATCTCCGGGCAATGGAAGATTACAATCTTCCGGTTGATCCCGACTATGTGATCGACACAAGTTACGGAGAGGAATTCGGATATGAAGCAATGCAGAAATTATGGAGCCTGCCGGAACGGCCAACTGCCATATTCTCTGCTAACTATACCCTCTGCCTTGGTATTTATGAAGCGATCTACAACCTCGGCATCAAAGTCCCGGAAGACCTGTCGGTTGTCTCCTTCGATGACTTTGAACTGTCAATGCTGCTTTCGCCTCCTCTGACCGCTGTCCGCCAGCCGCTGGAAGAACTTGCCGAGCATGCCTGCGAACTGCTGATCCGCAGAATGAACGGAGATTACAGTGATTTTCCAAGGACGATCCGCGTCAAACCCGAATGTATTTACCGGGATTCTGTACGGGATCTTTTTTCTGATACGGAATAGACGTTGAAATGTTACAAAACGCAGGCCGTCACCGATACAGTCGATGTACGGTCTGCGTTTTCGTTATGTATATCTGTTATATGCGCCTGATATACTTCCCTTACATCAGCCTCAGCAGCATATCTCCAGTTCCAACATTATATCCACTGGTTGCATAAATTCCATTCCGACTTCCGTTTATCACAATGATCAGCGGAAGTTTATCCGGATCCACGTACATTCTTCTTCCCAGTGTATTGATGATCTCTGAAAAATCATCGTAGAAGATCTGAACATCTCCAAGTTTGCCCAGGGCTCTTGAAAGGGTAGGTGTCTCCAGCGCTTTTTTGCTTTTTACCACAAAAATGATCTGCTCTGCATATCTGGAAAAAGCTTCTTCCTGCTCCATCATCTCATTTAAAATGTGCTCTGTCGGTTCTTTCTCCTCTTCCAGAAATGCCAGGATATGCTTTCCATCTGCAGTCAGTTCTGATGCCTTTACGGTACTTCCATCTTCTTTTCTGAGAGTAAATTCCGGTATGGAGATATTTTCCAGCATATCTTCCAGATCCGCATTCCGAAATGCCAGTTCCACCCTCTTCATTTCTCCTGTCTGAAGTTCAAAATAATACTCTGCCGCAAAAATATTTCCATTGGGAAGTCTGTTTGAGGTAAGGATCCTGTAAATTCCGGCTTCCAGAGGAAGGTTCATCACCTGATCCTTGAAGTTTTCGGCTGCCAGTTTCAGTGTGGTATATTTTCCATCTTCCAGTTTCGCAATGGTCCAGTTCTGGAAATATTTCCACTGGGTATCCTCGCTGGCTTTCAGAAGAATCGATGCGGTTTTCTCGGTTTCCGCAGATACCGGGATGAATTTCCCGTTTTTCATATATTCCATGGAACAATCATGAGGATTCAATCGTGCCGGAACTCCAAGAGTCCTTGCTATTGCCACAAAAAGGATCTTCTTTGATAAGAAGCTTCCGGTTCCGGTTTTCAGACATCCGGATGGCGTAGTGATCACGCTGGAACGTTCCTTCTCCGGACTGGAAACGATCCGGTTTTCGATCCATTTCCAAATCTTTGACGGAGCATTTTTCAGAGTGCTTTTTTCTTCCTCTGACAGCTGTTCCAGGATCGCTTTTCTGTATTTCTGTAAAACTTCATCGTCAACTCTTGGATTCAGTATATATGGGACAAAAATATCCGCATCCATGGTTTTTGCATAGGCATCAGCATATTCCAGATGTTCTTCCAGAACGCTGGCGGTACAGTCTGTTCTGTCCTTTTCTGTGAGGACTTCGAGAAGTTCTTTTCTCATGGAAGTAGTCTGAGGTTCGTGCTCCAGAAATTTCTTGCATTCCGGATTGCTCCAGTTTCTTACCTTCTGCTCCCGGTAAGCATTGGCCTCTGCCAGACATCTGCTGCCTCTTTCTTTCTGCTCCGGTGTGGGCATATCTTTATTTACAGGGGCATCATGAGGTGCGATCATATCGACCTCTGTCCACTTCTCATACAAAATACCCGTTTCTTTTCCCTGTGGCATCAGGCAGATCTCACAGCAGTCTTCTGTTCTTGTATCCATGTTGCCCTCTGCATGCAGCCATTCTCCATCCACATACATTCTTGCAGAAATATGGATACTTCCAAGTCCTGTTGTCAGGCGGGCTTTTCCCTGGCTGTCGGTTTCAAGCTCTGCGATAGGGGCATATTCGGAATAATTCAGGACTTCAAAAGAAACAGCTGCACCTTCTGCCGGTTTTCCCTGTGCATCCTTCACGGACACGGTGATCTCTTTTGTCAAAGCGTATCGTTTCAGTTCGTTGAGCATGGTTACCATGCCGTCTTTGCCGATCACTTCTCCATCCGGGATTTTGGTGTCAAAAACTCTGGAATGGACCATCATGGCTCTTGAGGAAGCATTGGTGAACCAGCCTTTGTTCAGGATCTCTTCCGGTTCGCAGGCTCCCAGGAAATACCAGTTCCCATCGCACCAGATCTCCACCCAGGCATGATTGTCGTCACAGTGGGACCACTTCGGCGCATACACCTGGCGGGCAGGTACGCCAACACTTCTCAGTGCGTTGACCGTAAACACGGATTCTTCCCCGCATCTTCCATTTCCTCTGCGGTATACAGTAAGTGCGGACAGGGTACGGTCATCGGTGCAATGATAGGTAGCTTCCTGGGCACACCAGTAGTTCACTTCCAGCGCTGCCTCACGGAAGTTCATTCCTTCCGTTCTCTCTCCAATCTCTGTGCGGAAAAAAGTACGACAGGGCGCGATCTCTTCTTCATTTACTCTGTGAAACAGCACATAATTCAGGAAAATTTCCTCCGACAGCTCTGCTACCCTGGAATTTTCTTTCCATAAATATACGCCATTTTCCGCATAATCCAGAAATACTTCAAAAGGATAATTTCCGATATCGCTGTATGGCATAAACGCATATAAATATTTGCACGCAAGAGCTACTTCGTCGGTACATTCCGCAAGTTTTTTGTTGATATCCTCAAAAACCTGTGGCAGCTCCATCGCCTGCTCCTGGTATTTTTTTTCGATCCGTTCACGGTTCTCTTTCAGAAAAATCTTCGACTCAGCCATTATAATTCCTCCAGAACTTTCTTTGCAGCACGGACATTCTCGATGTCTGTACGCCAGATCTCATATTCACTGAATGTCGGAAGTCCCATATTAACTCCCTCTTTCCGGAACTGCATCGCACTGTCCACTACAACTTTTCCGCTCATATGGTAAGCTTTAATCCCGGTAAGTGGATAGAGCTTGCGAATCACTTCCGCACCGACACCGCTTCCCGCCTGGATGGTGATACGTCCCTGGCTCTTTTCTTCCAGCTCTTTCAGAAGCTCCGCGCCCTGGAGGCAGGTGTTCTGCTGTCCGGAAGTAAGGATCGTATCGATTCCCAGTGAGATTGCCTGCTCCATAGCTTCCAACGGGTCTGCACACACATCAAAAGCTCTGTGCATTGTGACAGACATATCTCCCGCCGCATCCATCAGCTCTTTCATCTGTTCCATGTTTAAGGTACCATCTGGTTTCAAGATTCCGATCACAACACCTTCCGCACCCATTTTGCGGAAATCTTTTACCGCATTCTTTATCATGGAAAATTCCGCATCTGTGTAACAGAAGTCACCAAAACGCGGGCGGATCAGGGCATGGATCCGGATGTCTGAACGTTTCCTTATCTCATCAAAAAGCCACGGGCTGGGAGTTGTTCCTCCAATGATCAGATTGCTGCAAAGTTCCAGTCTATCCGCACCACCCTCGGCTGCTGCCATGGCAGATTCCACAGAATCCACGCAGGTTTCCAGAATATAGTCTTTCATGTAAAAATCCCCCTTTTGTTCCATCTGCTCAGAGTAATTTTACTCCGGCATTTCTTAATATGTTCACAATGGTATCATCCGGAAATTCATCCGTGACAATGCCGCTGATATCATCAAAATGTGTATATTTGTAAGACTCATTAAAATAAAACTTCTCGCGCTCCATGACCACGTATTTATGTCTGCTGCACTGCACTGCCGCCTTCTTGGTCAGTCCGTCCTCCACTCCGGACGTGGTAACCGCAAGATCGGTCATATCCACACCACAGCTTCCAAAAAACGCCCGGTCAAAGCTGTACTGCTTGATCACCTCGATCGCCGCTGCTCCCAGGAACCCATTTACCGACCGGTACATAGTCCCACCTGTGCCAATAGCCGTGATAGACGGATTCGTAGCAAGGATCTGCAGGATATCGATCATATTGCTGACAACCATAACGTGCAGGCCTGACGAAGCGATAAGCCTTGCCAGCTCTATATTCGTGGTGGAAACATCCAGAAAAAGCGTATCGTTATTTTTGATCAGCTTGAATGCTTTCGCAGCGATCACTTTCTTCTTTTCAAGATTGTACATACGCCTGTCTACAACGTTTCTCTCCAGGGGATACTCCTGTGAAAGGATCGCTCCACCGTAAGTTCTCTTTAATCTGCCTGCATTTTCAAGGATCTTGAGATCTTTTCGGATGCAGTCCTCTGTAACCTGAAACATCTCGCTCAGTTCTTTGACTTTGACCTTTCCTTTTTCGCGGAGACATTTTTCTATTGCGCTCTGTCTTTCTTCTGTAAACATGTTTTTATTTCCTCATCCCTAAATTGATCAGGCGGATAAAATCATCCGCATTCGGTTTTGCACTCATAACAAACAATTTCATTCTATAAAAGTTCCAGAAATCGACGCTCCGGAAAGCAAAAATCCGGCGCATTGATCCCTGGAAATCTTATAGTTTCAGTATAACAGTTTATTGTCTTATGGTCAATTATTTTGTATTATTTTTTATTGTTTTGGCGTGTTTTAATCAAAGCAAGAAAGTTATCTACGCATATACGCATCCAGCTCTTCGAGAAATTTCTCCGGCATTGTTCTCTCAAATGGAAACTCTTCCACATTTCCCAGCTCATCCGCAATACATCCCAGAAGGACCGCACTTCTCTCCAGAGACCATGCAGACAGCAAATCAATCGTATCATGACGGGTATGCATGCCAAAGCCATCCCTGTTCAGCGTCATAGCCGGAATTCCCTTCCAGGCAAAAGAATTGGAATCACTTCCCCAAATCTGATTCTTGGTGGAAGCCCCGATTCCCGCTCTGGCAGCAATCGCAAGAAGCTTATCACAAATGGAAGCCTCCCCCGTCACTCCCAGAACATTCCCCCCGGCAAGTTGCCCTGCCAGATCCACATTCATATTAAAACGATGAACCCCAAGCTCATCCGCATGGACTTTCACATAATTTCGGCTGCCCAGCAGACCTTTCTCCTCAGCACCAAACCAGATAAATTCCATGGTCCTGCGCGGTCTGTGCTCCTGAAAATATCGGCAAAGCTCCATAATGATCGCCGCCCCGGCCATATTATCATAAGCTCCCGGCCCCTCCGGAACAGAATCATAATGAGCGGTAAGCGTTAAGATCTCATCTTTCTTATCCGTACCTTCAATCCTCGCCACCACATTACGGGATCTGCACGCCGTCACTTCCTGCTCCACAGACAAGCACACCTCAGACGCACCTCTTGTCACCAATTCCACCGCATCTTTATAATGAAGACCGACACCCGGAATCCTGCTGCTATATATTTCCTCTACCTTCCGAATATCCTCCGCAGGCTCCATCAGCCTTTCTGTTACTTCAGTTATATCCAAAAACGATGACTGGTTTTCTTTTGATGAATTTCCCGACAACCCTTCTATCACTTCTGCAGCCTCCCCCGGAAGGATCATCGGCAAACTGCGCTGACAGGGAACCCTGTCCAGACCTTCATCCAAAGGAGAACCCTCCACGCTGACAAAACCAACCACCCCGGCATCCACCAGCCGCTGATACAACTCACCACTCACCCGGCCATTCACCATAACGATCTTATTTTTTGCCTGTGAAAGACTGATATCATCCCCGTTCTCCACATACAAAAAAGGCGCCTGCACCCCCTCATCCAAAGTATTCCCACATCTTCCATACCCCGTTACTACGTACTCCTTCTGATAAGGCTCCACAACCTTAAGCACCGCCCTGTTGATTCGAAATCCATAAAAAGGAAACTCTTCCATCCGACTCTTTGCTCCGAAACCATCCAAAAAATCCCGGATCAACTCCGCCGCCTTCACTTCCCCCTCAGAACCCGCTTCCCGGATAAAATCAAATTTTGACAAAAACTCCATCTGCCGCTCGCCGCTGATTTCTTTTGTATACATAAACCCCACAACCTTTCAAAATAATAATCAGGCGGATACTTACACTCCACCCCTGACACCAGAAATATCGAAACATTCATCTACGTTTAACAGTAATCATTTCTATTCATTGTACCATCTTTGCAGGTGTTTTTTCTATATAATATAAAAAAATGCCCGCAGAACTCCCTGGCCTACCCGGCCAGAAAATCTCCACAGACAGTTTATAATAAATCAGGCACAACCATGACCTCTACCCCACTTCTCAATGCTCTGCATATCTGAAATGGAGGAATTTTATCTTACGCCACAAACGACCCAACCGCAGCCGGAGCCCGGTAATTATAGTCGGAAACCTTGATCCCTGTAGCCGCTGTACTGGCGTGAACGATCTTGCCATTACCAATATAAAGCGCCACATGGTCAATACCACCATCCCCATAAAAAACCAGATCCCCAACTTCAATATCAGAAACATCCTTCTTCTCAGAAGCCGCACACTGAGCCGCCGCCACACGGGGAAGCTCATACCCAAACTGCGCAAACACCGACATCACAAACCCAGAACAATCCGCCCCGTTCGTCAGACTCGTACCACCATAAACATAAGGATTCCCCACAAACTGCAAAGCAAAATCCACAATCTCCTGCCGCTTCGCCAGACGCTCTTCCTCAGCCTTCCGCGCAGCCTCCTCAGCAGCCTTACGCTCCTCTTCCGCCTTACGCGCAGCCTCAGCAGCCGCCTCAGCCTCAAGCCTCTCCTGTGCGATCACCTCAGCCTCAGCCTTCGCCTCCTGATACTCCTGCACATCCGAAACCGCCTTATCCGCCAAAGCACTGGCCAGAGCAGAAATAGAAGCAGAACCATCAGAAAAATCCGCCTCCATAGAAAGCTCCTCCACATCCCCGTCCGTCACAGCACTGACATCCTCAGCCGCAAAAACAGAACACGGAGCCGCCCCCACAAGAACAGCACTCAGAACAACAGCAGCAAACTTCTTATAAAACATAAAAATAAAACTCCTCTCAGAAAACCACGCAGCAACATATACTCTTATCCAGTCAAACACATACAATCCACTTCACTTTGCTGCGCTCATCATCCGTTCATTTGTTACAATTTTGTTGAATTTGTTACACAAGTGTGTATCCTACCATAAAAAACCACCCCTGTCAAACCCTTTCACAAAACCTTCACACAATCTCAGGCATCCAGCGCAGCGCCGATGCCCCATCCCCTCCCGTCAAACACCCGCAAACTCAGCCTTTCCTCCCAGCCATCCAGCGCAGCGCCGATGGCCCCACCCCCTCCCGTCAAACACCCACAAACTCAGCCTTTCCTCCCAGCCGTCCAGCGCAGCGCTGACGACCCATCCAACTCCCGTCAGACCCCTCAATCCCCTCACTCTCAATGAAATTCCATTCCGCCCAAAGTCCCCACACCGCCACCATACCCTCACACCGGAACCGAACAGCCCGTGAGACGGGTGCTGGTTGGCTACGACTCTGCAGGAGGGGAGCTGATTCTTGGCTGGCGGAAATCTGCGTTGCTTCAAAAATTCTCGCTGTTTGAGCGGCGCCAGACGCGAGTTCGAGAAATTTTGAAGCGGTTTTAGCAGAATTCCGGCAGCCTAGAAGCCAGCCCCCGACGAAGCCCCGGAGCCAACCAGCACCCGTCTCACGGGCGTCCGCATCCGTCCACATCCATCCACAAAAAAAGAGCATCCCCCGCAGTCCAACCCAGACCACAGAGAACTCTCTTCCACTTCTCATCGACAATATTCAGATATAACTCATAAACCCCTTCCCAACAACCTCACTACTCTTAGTAACCATCAAAAACGCCTGCGGATCCACCTCATCAATAAACCTCTGCAGCAACACCGCCTGCCCCACATCAACAACCGTCAGAATAATCTTCTTATCCTTATGCGTATAAACCCCCTCCCCATGATAAACCGTAGCACTCCGGTTCAACTCCTTCATAATAAACTCACAGATCTCATCCGGCTTACTAGAAATAATCGTAAAATACTTATTCAACTTCATCCTCTCAATCGACTTATCGATCAACAACGTCTTAGCCATAAGCCCCAGCACAGAACAAAGCCCCGTAGTAATATCAAACACCATAAACGAAATCACAACAATCCCACAATCCACCAAAAACAGCGCCCCGGAAATATTCATCGTAGAATACTTCTTAATGATCATCGCCACAATATCCGTACCACCACCCGAAGCATTCTCAAAAAACAACAACGCCGCAGCCAGCGCCGGCAAAATAATCGCAAAACAAAGCTCCAGCATAATATTCCCGGTCAGCGCCCTCTCCATCGGAAAAACCTTCTCAAACACATTCAGAAGCAGCGAAGAAACCACCGTAACATAAGCCGTCTTCACCCCAAAATCACGTCCAAGGATCACAAACCCGATCACCAGCAAGATCAAATTAATCACCAGGTTGATCTGCGCAGACGTCATCGGAATAAAATGCGCAAACACAACCGCCATACCCGAAACACCACCAAAAGAAAAATTATTCGGAAACTTAAACACATAAATCCCCACATCCATCAGAATAACGGCAAAAGTGATGATCACATACTCCATTATCCTCTTCGGTATTAAATTCTTCATGAAAAAAATAACCTCCTGATTCCCTCAAAATTTTTTTCCATCATAAATCACGTTGTCTATCATACAACATCTCCCGCAAAATGCAAATGAAAAAAAATCATTCTCCCATAAACTCCGGTAATATCCCCTCATTTCCTGCAAACTTCTTCACAAACCCCAGAAATTCCGTTATAATAAAAAGAATGTCACTGATGCACATAATACTGATCCGAACAAAATATCATCATCCATATTCAGAAGGGAGCCCCAAATGGAAAACACCACCTTTATAAAAAACTTCAAAGTACCGGTCTGCGCCGAAAGCTTTGTTTCCGTTACCGTAACACCAGAGGAGCAGAAACTCCTCACAGCCTTCCCTGTAGGAACCATTTTCTCCACAGAAGAAGCCACTTCTCTTCTCGCCTGTCCGGAAACCGAAGCACAGGAAATCCTCAAAACCGCCTACTGTCGCAGCACCCTTGACAAAGCCGGAGAAGGACAGTGGACCTGCAACGATTTCTACACCAGGATTTCCGCATTCTGCCAGTTTGAACCGGAGAAATGGCTTCAGGTACCGGAAATCGACCGTGATGCAACAGGACTCTGGGCAATCGACGAATTCATCCGCCGCAATGGCCTTGACAAAGATTACAACAACCGCCAGGATGAAGTCCTTCCACTTGATGAAGCACTCCAGTTTCTGAGAGAACATCCCGATGAAATTTATCTCACCATCTGCGACTGCCGCCCAGTATTTAACGCCTGCGACCACAGCCGCGAAACCTGTATCACCTTCAGCCACGGCGAAAACTCATCCTTTGACCGTGGACACTCCCGCCACATCTCCGTTGACGAGGCAGTTGCCCTTGTAAAAAAATTCGACGAAGAAGGCCTGATCCACACTGCCGAAGGCGGACGCTCCCTCTGCAATTGCTGCGGAGACTGCTGCTGCTACGAATACCGCGCAGCAAAAAAATTAAACCTGATCGGAACCTGGCCATTCACCAACCATATCGCAAGCCACGATGCCGATTCCTGTGTCAGCTGCGGGCTCTGCGTGGAACGCTGCAGAATGCACGCTCTGGAATGCGACGACGAACTGGTCTTCCACCCGGAACTCTGTGTTGGCTGCGGACTTTGCACCAGCGCCTGCCCGATGGATGCCCTCACCCTCGTTGACCGAAAATAGAGTCAAGCGGATATTCGCAATCCGCTTCGCTACTTGCTCATAACCAAATAACTGCTCCGCAGTTTATCAGGAGGAGCTTGTACTCCTCCTGATACAAGCAAGTCCCCACCCACTGCTTATTGCTTTT
>CAVEKJ010000024.1:0-14661 GCA_963616205.1 Prevotella sp. | reverse complement strand
TAAAACCTCAACAGCGGAGGAGGTAATTTCCTCGCCGATTCCGTCTCCCGGAATCAGGGCAATTTTGTACTCCATTTTATTCACTCCTCCGATTTCCCCTGTGCTGTAAAATTTTAACGCACTGGTGTGGATAATTGTTATTATCATAACGCACTTTTCGACGGATTTCAACCTATTAAATAGATAAAGTTATCTTTATAATATAATAAATTATTTTACAGGTGTAAAAAAACTGCCCCACCATTTCTGGTACAGCAGTCCTTTCTTGTTTTTTATATATACTCTGTTTTTACTACTTTTATTGATAATCCTCTCAAAATTTTCCGTTGGAACCGCCAAACGTATCGCCGGAAGAAGATGTATGGGTGCTGGAACCGCCGCCACTATCTTCATTTTTCGGCTTCGCAGTTTTTGAAACCGTACTATAAAGATAGTAGTCGTTACTTCTGGTCACATGCATGCTTCCCTGGCGCACATAAGATGCCGCCTGATCCTGTTTCCGCACAGTTTTCAGTTTTCTTCTCATGTTTCCGGTTACAAGTAATCCTGCTACAAGCCCCACAGCAAGAGCGATCAGCAGATTGATACCCACATCAAAGGGCTCTTTTGGAAGATTTCCTACGTCATAAGGTTCTGTCTCATCCGCCTGTGAGATAAAATCATCGCATTCCAGGGCAAATGTCTGAAACGCTTCATTATAATCCCCGTCGCTTAAGTAAGGCTTCACCTGGTCCATGATATACTCCTGGCCTGCATCGGTAAATGCCTGGATGGCATAGCCATGGGTCGCGATCGCCCAGTTGCGTTCTCCCATATCTACCAGAAACAGGATCCCGTCACCATCTTCGCCCTGTCCATATCCATGGTCGATAAAATAATCATCAGCATAAGCCTGGGCTGTTTTTCCCTCAAGACTGTTGGTGGTAACGATCACAACATCCACCAGATCACGCTCACTGATCTCATCCAGCGTGTTACTTAAACTCTCCTGCTGATCTGCATCCAGAAGCCCTGCCTGATCATTGAGACGATTTCCCGTTCCTGCCCACACCGGAAAAGCACATGCCAGACATAAAAGGATCACTGTCAAAAATACGGATATTCTTTTTTTCATGGCACTCACCTCCCTACAAAGCCCAGATCAGATAGAGGATAATATAAGCGATCACACCCACGATCCCTGTCGTTCCCAGGAACCATTTTGCAAAAGCTCTCTTATCTGTTGGCAGGTTTCCCACAAACTTCCCGGTCTGACCATTCATGGCAAATATGTAATTTTTATCCTTCCACTTTGTCTGCAATACCCATACCGGATACAGTGCGTACTTTGTGGTTCCGTTTCTGAGACGGATATTGGTATTCTCAGGGATCACACTGGCATAACCTCTAACCGTATCCCGGAACGCATCCTCTGTACTGCGGCGGATACGCTCATTGGCACGCTCTTCACACTCACCCGCTGTCACATCATATTTATCTGCAAAATAACCTGCCAGATACGCAGTCTGAAAATCCACTGCCTCCTTGAAATCAAAAGGCTCTATGGATTCCATCAGGTCATTCTCCATGCTGGAAGAACCATCCACAGGCACATGGTCAAATCCAAGGGAACCACTTCTGTGTACCGCATAATAACTGGTCTCTGTATAATCATAATCATGATCACTCCAGAAACGGGTCTTCGTGGCCTTATAACGGATATCCGCACTGGCATCCGTATCATAAAGCCAGAACGGGACATAAATCCCCTTCACCTCACTGATATGATTCTCCGACTTAAACGCTTTCGGAAGAAGCCTCTTGCCTGTCAGATGCTTCTTTAATTTCTCCTTCGCCGCCTTCTTATCCAGTTTAAACGGAATCACATAATCCGGCTTCAACGCCCCGGACAGCTGTCCCGTCATCACAACCGGACTACCGCAAAATGGGCAGGCCGTTGCCGCCGTGTTAGCATCGCCCACGATCTCGCCACCGCAGGAATTACATACATAAGCCCGTAATCCCTCACTCTCGCCTTCCTGCCACTCACTTCCCGCTTCATCCGACCAGCTCATATCCTCAGGCTGCTCTTCCTCTACAGCCTGGGCATACTCCGATAACGTCTTAACATCAAATTCCGTATCACAGTACGGACACTTCATCTTCTGTGCGGAACTGTTAAACTCTATGGAGCCACCGCAGCATGGACATTTAAACTCCTGCATCTTCGCCATATATTCACCTCAACTCATCTTCCGGTCCGAACGGATCTCCGCACTCCGGGCAGAATTTCGGTGGATTCTCCGAATCCGCCGGTTCCCATCCACACTTGCTGCAACGATACCTCATCTTCTTCTCAGGCCTCTTTGCACCACAGTTCATACAAAACTTACCTTTATTTACCGTACCACAAGAGCAGGTCCAGCTGTCCTCCACCGGACGCGGTGCCCCACACTCCGGACAGAACTTCCCCGCAGAAACCGCACCACAGCTGCAAGTCCAGGAACCTCCACCTGCTGCCGGCTGGATCTTTGGCTGAGACTGCACATTCTGCGCAGCCTGCGCCTCACGCTTCTGACCCATCTCAAACAACTGCTGGGCATTCAATCCACCCGCATTCGCAGCCATACCCATGCCCATAAAACCAGTCATGGCACCCGCAGAATTGGAAGCCGCAGCCTTCATGGCATCTGCCTGAGCCCCTGTCAAAGTAGCTGCAGCCATAGAAGGATCACGCATCATAGCCGTACGCTGCGCCTGTTTGATCATCTCCGCATCCTCATCCGGCAAAGTCACAGAACCAAGAGCCACACTGACCACCTTAAGCCCACGAAGCTCTGACCACTTGGCAGAAAGCACCTCATTCATGGCATTCTCCAGCTCCGTATTATGGGTCACGATCTGATTCGGTCTCATCTCCAGCTCCGAAAGCCTACCAAAAGCCGGCTGCAGCGCACTGATAAACTCCGCCTTCAGCTGCCCGTCAAGCTCCTCCCTGGTATACTCCCGCTCCACATTACCACACACATTGGTATAAAAAAGCAGCGGGTCCGCGATCCGATAAGAAAAAACACCATGGCATCTCACCGCCACATCTACATCCAGCCCAATCCTGGAATCCACAACCCGAAACGGAATCGGAGCAGCTGTGCCAAACTTATTATCCACAAGCTCCTTGGTATTAAAATAATAAACCCTCTGATCCTTCCCCGTATCGCCACCAAAAGCAAACCGCTTCCCGATCGTCTCAAACGTCCTCCGGATCCCATCTCCCAGACTACCTGTAAAAATACTCGGCTCCGTAGAAGCATCATACGTATACTCCCCAGGATCCGCACAAACATCTACAACCTTCCCCTGCTCCACGATCATCATACACTGACCATCCGCCACAGCAATCCCGCTGCCGCTGGAAATAATATTATCATTCCCATGCCTGTTAGAAGACCTGGAAGAAACCCTCTTCGTCCCCTTCACAACCATCACTTCTTTATCCATGGCCTCACAGTAAAAAAACTCCTTCCACTGATCCGCCATCGTACCACCTGCTGCACCCACAGCCGCTCTGATAAGACCCATAAACCCGACCCCTTTCTGAAAATTCATTCTTATTTGCAATTTTATTATATACAGTTGCAACCGTCACTCTCATTTCTGATAGTGCTATCATTATTACACGAATTTCATCAGAAATCCATATATTTCTATACAATATTACATTTGTCACATCTCCAAATTCAAATTAACAAACACTACCCTTTCCAAATCTCAGGCTGACAGCACAGCGCCTCAGCCGTCCCATATCCACAACGCCTTCCCAATTCCAGGCTGACAGCGCAGCGCCTCAGCCGTCCCTTAATCACCCTTACGATGCCGAAAGCCAGCCGGGGAAGGGGATGCTGTCTGGCTCTGCTTCTGCAGGAGGGGAGCGCTTCTTAGATGGTGGAAATCTGCGTTGCTGGAAAAAATCCAGCTGTTTGAGCGACGCAGGAGCGAGTTCTGGATTTTTTTCAGCGGTTTTAGCAGATTTTCAGCATCTTAGAAGCCAGCCCCCGACGAAGCCGCAGACCAGACAGCATCCCCTTCCCCGGCGTCCGTACGTTACCCCCACATCCGCCCACAAAAAAAGACACCACGTCAAACAACGCAGTGCCTTCCCCTATTCAAGTCATTGCCAAAAGCCCACATCAAGCAGAAGCCTGATCAGCCTTCTCAACCTCAGCAATCGCCTGCTTCCTCATAGGAATACGGCAATTCTTATTATTACCAAACTCAACAATAACATCTTCCTCAGTCATATCAATAACAACACCATAAAAACCACTGGTAGTAACAACACTGTCACCAACCTCCATGCTGTTCAACATAGTCTGAGTTCTCTTCTGCTCTTTCTTCTGCGGACGGATCATCATAAAATACATAATTCCAAACAGAACTACGATCCAAACAATACCAAGACCCGCGCTAAGTCCGCCAGCTGCTGCTGTAGATGATGCGATCATTCCAAATTCCTCCTGATAAAATCAATTCTTCTGCGGTTCCCCGCCGTTTCTGACCCATAGCGGCTCCCCGCCACTATAAAAAATGTCACTTCGTATTATCATACACAAAAACCCAAAAACCTTCAAGAGTTTTCTCGTAAAATCAAACCAGTTTACACAAATTTTATAAATAAAATCTATCTTTTCCCGTTGATCTTACCTTCCTCAAACCCTTCCAGACGCATCTTCTTATAAGCCGCAAAATTCCCGGCATCCAGAGCATCTCGAATCTCTTCCATCATATGATTGTAGAAATAAAGGTTATGCAGCACACAAAGCCGCATACCAAGCATCTCCTTCGCCTTCAGAAGATGACGGATATACGCTCTGCTGTAATGGCGGCAGGTCGGGCACTGGCACTCCTCATCGATCGGTTTGGAATCCAGCTCATACTTTGCGTTAAAAAGATTCATCTTGCCACGGTTTGTATACACATGACCGTGACGGCCATTACGGCTCGGATACACACAGTCAAAGAAATCAATACCACGCTCAACCCCCTCCAGGATATTGGCCGGAGTACCAACTCCCATTAGATACGTCGGCTTGTTCTGTGGAAGATGCGGCACAACCTCATCCAGGATCCGGTACATCTCCTCGTGGCTCTCACCAACTGCAAGACCACCAACCGCATAACCGTCCAGATCCATCTCTGCGATCGCCTGGGCATGTTCAATACGGATATCTTCATAAACAGCACCCTGGTTAATGCCAAAAAGAAGCTGATTCTTGTTGATAGTATCCGGCAGACTGTTCAGACGTGCCATCTCATCCTTACATCTCTTAAGCCAACGGGTTGTACGCGCTACCGATCTCTGCACATAATCCTTCTCTGCCACACTGCTCGGGCACTCATCAAAAGCCATGGCAATGGTAGAAGCCAGATTGGACTGGATCTGCATACTCTGCTCCGGTCCCATAAAGATCTTGTGGCCATCGATATGAGAGTTAAAATATACGCCCTCTTCCTTGATCTTACGCAGTTTTGCCAGAGAAAACACCTGGAATCCGCCGGAATCTGTAAGGATCGGTCTGTCCCAGTTCATAAATTCATGAAGACCTCCCAGCTGTTTTACCACCTTGTCACCTGGACGCACATGCAGATGATACGTATTGGACAGCTGCACCTGTGTGCCGATCTCATGGAGATCCACAGTGGAAACCGCACCCTTGATCGCCGCGATCGTTCCTACATTCATGAAAACAGGAGTCTGGATCGTTCCGTGAACCGTCTTAAACTCTCCTCTTTTCGCTCTTCCTTCTGTTGTGATCAGTTTGTATTCTGCCATTTCATTCCCCTTCTAAAAAAAACTTTTTGGGTCATCTAATCCCGGTTCTCTTCCTAAAAAGCAGCCCAAACTGCTTCCTGGCACAGTCACTATCCGGAGCTTTTAGTCAATATCATAACACATTTTTTTCTTTCCTGCTACTGATTGTTAAACTTTTACATTGCCATTTTTTAAACGGTATCGTATAATATAGAGTATTCGCTTAAAAATCCTTTTAATAAGAAGAAAGAACTCCCGTCTGGCAGAAATGTCAAAGTCGGGCAACCCCTGTATAGATACAGCAAGGAGGAAATCAATTTTTTATGAAGAAACACACACTTGGAATTGACATTGGATCCACCACTGTCAAAATCGCGATCTTAGATGAAAACGATACCCTTGTCTTCTCCGATTATGAGAGACATTTTGCAAATATCCAGGAAACTCTTGCGGATCTTCTTCAGAAAGCCGAGGATCAGCTTGGGGAACTGACGCTTTGCCCGGTTATCACAGGTTCCGGTGGACTGACACTGGCCAACCATCTGGAAGTTCCTTTTGTCCAGGAGGTTATCGCCGTATCCACTTCCCTGCAGAAGCTGGCTCCGAAGACCGACGTTGCCATCGAGCTTGGCGGCGAGGATGCCAAGATCATCTATTTCGAGAACGGAAACGTAGAACAACGTATGAATGGCATCTGCGCCGGCGGTACCGGTTCCTTCATCGACCAGATGGCATCCCTTCTTCAGACCGATGCCCCTGGCCTTAATGAATATGCCAAACATTACAAGGCACTTTATCCTATCGCAGCCCGCTGTGGTGTTTTTGCAAAAACTGACATCCAGCCACTGATCAACGACGGTGCTACCAAGGAAGACCTTTCCGCTTCCATTTTCCAGGCAGTTGTCAACCAGACCATCTCCGGTCTTGCCTGCGGTAAACCTATCCGCGGACACGTTGCTTTCCTGGGCGGACCTCTTCACTTCCTTTCCGAACTGAAGACCGCGTTTATCCGTACCCTGAAGCTGGACGATGAGCACATTATCGCACCGGATAATTCTCATCTTTTTGCAGCCATCGGTTCCGCACTGAACGCCAAACAGGATGTGACGGTATCTCTGATCGAGCTGAAAGAGCGCATGCGTACTACCATCAAGCTGGACTTCGAGGTAGAGCGTATGGAGCCACTTTTTGCCACAGAAGAAGACTACCAGGCCTTCCACGACCGTCAGAGTGCTTACAAGGTAAAAACCGGCGACCTTTCTACCTATAAGGGGAAATGTTTCCTGGGAATCGATGCCGGTTCCACCACTACCAAGACTGCACTGGTAGGCGAGGACGGAACACTCCTGTACTCTTTCTACAGCAACAATAACGGAAACCCGCTGAAAACCACCATCGGCTCTATCAAAGAGATCTATGAACTCCTTCCGGAAGATGCAGAGATTGCTTTTTCCTGCTCCACCGGTTACGGCGAAGCCCTGATCAAAGCTGCGCTTCTTCTTGACGAAGGTGAGGTTGAGACCGTTTCCCATTATTATGCAGCTGCTTTCTTTGACCCGGAAGTAGACTGTATCCTGGATATCGGCGGTCAGGATATGAAATGTATCAAGATCCGTAACCAGACAGTTGACAGCGTACAGCTCAACGAGGCATGTTCTTCAGGCTGTGGTTCCTTTATCGAGACCTTTGCAAAATCCCTGAACTACACGGTACAGGACTTCGCAAAAGCTGCTCTTTTTGCAAAACATCCCATCGATCTTGGAACACGTTGTACTGTATTTATGAACTCCAAAGTAAAACAGGCGCAGAAGGAAGGCGCTGAGGTTTCCGATATCTCCGCAGGTCTTGCTTACTCCGTTATCAAAAACGCCCTCTACAAAGTTATCAAAGTTTCCGATGCTTCCGAGCTCGGTAAGCACATCGTAGTACAGGGTGGTACCTTCTATAATGATGCTGTTCTCCGCAGTTTTGAGAAGATTGCAAACTGCCAGGCTATCCGTCCGGACATTGCTGGAATCATGGGTGCTTTCGGTGCCGCTCTGATCGCAAGGGAGCGTTATCAGGAAGGCGAAAAAACTTCCATGCTTTCCATTGACCAGATCAACAGCCTTCAGTACACCACCTCCATGGCAAACTGCCGCGGATGTACCAACAACTGCCGTCTTACCATCAACAAATTCTCCGGCGGACGTAAATACATCAGCGGAAACCGCTGCGAGCGTGGTCTTGGAAAAGAAAAGAACAAAGATCATATCCCGAATCTTTTCGACTATAAATATAAGAGGATTTTTTCCTATGAGCCTCTTTCCGCAGACAAGGCAACCCGTGGACAGGTGGGTATCCCACGTGTTCTGAACATGTTTGAGAATTACCCGTTCTGGTATACCTTCTTTACAGAACTGAAATACCAGGTGGTTCTTTCCCCGACTTCCACACGTAAGATCTACGAGCTGGGTATCGAGTCCATCCCAAGTGAATCCGAGTGTTATCCGGCCAAACTTGCCCATGGACATGTGACATGGCTGATCCGTAATGGCGTGAAGTTTATCTTCTATCCGTGCATCCCGTATGAGCGCAACGAATTCCCGGATGCAGTTAACCATTACAACTGCCCGATCGTTACTTCCTACGCGGAAAATATCAAGAACAATGTGGACGAACTCAATGATCCGTCCATCACTTTCCGCAATCCGTTCCTGGCATTTACTTCCGAGGAGATCCTGACAAACCGCCTTGTGGAAGAGTTCCCGGATATTCCTGCTGCCGAGGTAAAAGCAGCTGCCCATAAAGCCTGGGAAGAACTTGCCGCTGTACATACGGACATCCAGAAAAAAGGCGAGGAAACCCTGCAGTACCTGAAAGAGACCGGACGCCGCGGAATCGTTCTGGCAGGCCGTCCGTACCACATTGACCCTGAGATCCACCATGGTATCCCGGATATGATCAACAGTTACGGAATCGCTGTATTTACCGAGGATTCCGTTGCACACCTTGGACATCTGGAACGACCGATCCGTGTCAATGACCAGTGGATGTACCACTCCCGTCTCTACTCAGCAGCAAACTTTGTAAAGACAAGAGAGGACCTGGATCTGATCCAGCTGAACTCTTTTGGCTGCGGACTTGATGCGGTTACTACCGATGAAGTTTACGAGATCCTGGACGGAAGTGATAAGATCTATACCTGCCTGAAGATCGATGAGGTTAACAATCTGGGAGCCGCAAGGATTCGTATCCGCTCCCTGATTGCTGCCATCCGTGCAAAACAGGCACAGAACAAAAAAAGAACCATCCGTCCTGCTTCCATTGAGAAGGTTTCCTTTACCAAACAGATGCGTAAGGAATACACCATCCTCTGCCCGCAGATGTCTCCGTTCCACTTCGGAATCCTGGAAGCTGCTTTTAACGCATCCGGCTATAACCTGGAAGTCCTTCCGAATGACAACAAACATGCCGTTGATGTAGGCCTGAAATATGTAAATAACGATGCCTGCTATCCATCCCTGATGGTTGTAGGCCAGATCATGGATGCCCTTCTTTCCGGTAAATATGACCTTAACAAAACCGCAGTCATCATGTCCCAGACAGGCGGTGGCTGCCGTGCATCCAACTATATCGCCTTTATCCGCCGTGCCCTAAAAAAAGCCGGCATGGAGCAGGTTCCGGTTATTTCCATCAACTTAAGTGGTCTGGAGAGCAACCCTGGATTCAAACTGACACTGCCTCTGATCAAGCGTGTGGTTTACGGTGCGGTATTCGGTGATATCCTGATGAAATGTGTATACCGCATGCGTCCTTACGAGCTTGAGAAAGGTATCGTAAACCGCAAGCACAAGATCTGGGAGCAGCGCGCCATTGCCTTTGTAACAGGCAGCAGCGTCAGCCATGGTACCTTCAAAAAAATGTGCCGTGAGATGGTCCATGATTTTGATACCATCCCGATCTCCGATGAGAAAAAACCTCGTGTTGGTATCGTCGGTGAGATCCTTGTCAAGTTCCTGCCTGCTGCCAACAACCATCTGGCAGATCTTCTGGAAGCAGAAGGCGCAGAACCGGTTGTTCCGGACCTGATCGACTTTATCTGCTACTGCTTCTACAATCAGAACTTCAAGGTTGAGAAACTTGGCTTCAAGAAATCCAAGGCTACCATCGCAAATCTGGGTCTGAAAGCCATTGACTGGCTGAGAAAAACTGCCAACGAAGCTCTGGAGCAGAGCCGCCACTTCACACCGGCTGCAGATATCCATGATCTTGCAAAAATGGCAGAACCGATCGTTTCCGCCGGAAACCAAACCGGCGAGGGATGGTTCCTGACCGGTGAGATGATGGAGCTGATCCACGGTGGTGTTCCGAACATCGTCTGCATCCAGCCATTTGGCTGCCTGCCGAACCACATCGTTGGAAAAGGTGTTATCAAAGAAGTGCGCCGTGAGCACCCGGAAGCCAACATCGTTGCCATTGACTACGATCCAGGTGCCAGCGAAGTAAACCAGCTGAACCGAATCAAACTGATGCTTTCCACAGCACAGAAGAATCTTCATAAAGAAGATAAGAAAGACGCATAATTTTCTGCTTTGATATAAAGAAATTATAAAGATCAGAGCTGCACAGCCGTGAAATTTCAGACGGCTGTGCAGCTCTTTTTATTTCAGATATAACTCCTGTCAGGCAGATATTTCCAATTCCAGTCTTCGCCTGAAACCTTCCCGTTTCGCAGCCTCTGCTTCAGCAGTCTTCGCAGGACGCTTTGCACGGATTATCAAAACTCGGATTGAACGCATAGAAGTTTTTGGCATCCAGCTGCTCCTGCACAGAGCGCAAAGCCTCTCCGAAGCGCTGGAAATGCACCACTTCCCTGGCCCGCAGGAACCGGATCGGATCAGCGACTTCCGGGATATTTCTTACCACACGGAGGATATTATCGTAGGTGGACCGTGCTTTCTGCTCTGCGGCAAGATTCTCAAACAGATCCGTGATCGGATCACCCTTGCTCTGGAATTCACAGGCATTAAACGGCACTCCTCCTGCCGACTGTGGCCAGATTCCCACTGTATGGTCAATATAATACGGACCAAGCCCACTGTTCTCGATCTCTTCCATGGAAAGATCCTTGGTCAGCTGATGGACGATGGTAGATACCATTTCCAGGTGGGCTAATTCTTCCGTAGCCACATCATTAAGCACCGCCGCAACCATTCGGTTCGGTGCGGTAAATCTCTGGGAAAGATATCTCATGGATGCGCCAATTTCACCATCCGGCCCGCCATACTGGCTACTGATGAACTGGGCCAGTTTCGCATTGGGCGTCTTGATATTTACAGGATACTGCAGTCTTTTTTCATAATTCCACATAACTATCTGCACCCTCCTTCCTGTTCCCATGGAAACGGCTGTTCTATCCACTGCCAGGACTTGAGATTACTGTCATTGGCAGTATCTATAGTCAGCGGCCCGTAAAGTTCCGCATATTTTTTCAGGAGCTCATTTCTTCTGGCTGAAAGCTCGCTGAAATACTCAAGCGCTCGTTTTTCCCTCGGGTGCGTATCCAGGAAAAGAAGAAGGTCATTAATGGCAAAGCTTACCTGGTCGATGGACTGCAAAAGTTCTTTTTTTGAGGTACAGTTTCCGGACATCATCGGTGCCCTCCTCTCCTGCCACAGAACGGCTTGCAAAGTTCAGGAAAGATGGTTCCGACCTGAAGGGCTTTTTTCAGTTCAAAAGTAGGAGCAAATTCCTGGCAGGGTACATATGCCATTGCAGGAATCAGATGTTTAAGATGCGAATACATCTCCTGGTCAGCACTGTTTCCAGTTCCCGGCATTTTGCAGCTACAGTTTTCGTTCTGCACATTCTGCATCCTATTACTACAGCTGTTCCCATTCTGTCCTGCACGGTTTGCCATATCTGAAGATGAACGATCATTCCGGACTGCCATCCCGCCATTCATACCGCAGGTATACTGATATGGCCGGCATCCCGAACGATTCATCTGAAATCGATCCATAAGCGAAATCCTTTCATTCATGATCACGCTATATTTTATGACAGTTTTTTAAACTTGTGAAAACAGTGCTGTCCACTTTCCTTCACAAATCTCTATACTTTCATCATTTTTTTCTATAAATACAGGAAAATATTACTGTTTAAAAATCAGATATACAGTGCTATAATATCCTTGCCTGTCTTTGCACGGATAGGCGCTTTTACTTATGATTTGTAGCCCTGACCGGCTATTGAAGGAGGAAATTATGCAGGTAATTATTGTAGGCTGCGGCAAAGTTGGTAGAAATCTTGCCGAACAGCTTCAGGCAGAGGACATTGATATCACTCTCGTTGACATCGTTGCCGACAAGATCAATGATCTCTGCGAAAATATCGACGCTATGGGAATCGTCGGTAATGGTGCCAGCATCAATACATTAATGGAGGCAGGCGTTGACACTGCAGACATCCTGATCGCAGTAACCGCTTCTGATGAACTGAACCTTCTCTGCTGTCTCATCGCCCAGAAGGCCAACCACTGTCAGACCATCGCCCGTGTCCGCAACCCAATTTATGGAAAAGAAATCGGATTCATCAAAGAACGTCTCGGCGTTACCATGATCATAAACCCGGAGCTTGCCGCTGCCCAGGAAATTTCACGGCTCCTCCGTTTTCCGTCCGCGATCAAGATCGACACCTTTGCACGTGGTCGTGTGGAACTTCTTAAATTTAAAGTTCTCCCGGAATTCAAACTGGATGGAATGAGCGTTTCCCAGCTCTCAGACACGTTCCGCAGTGATATCCTTGTCTGCGCCATTGAGAGCCGTGATAATGTATCGATCCCCGGCGGTGATCATATCATCCATGACGGAGACATGGTTTCCATCCTGGCATCCCCGCTTAATGCGGCAGTATTTTTCCGCAAGATCGGTCTTAAGACCAACCAGGTAAAAAACTGCATCATCGTAGGTGGCGGAACCATTTCCTACTATCTCGCACATGCACTTCTGGACATGAAGATCGGTGTGAAGATCATCGAACAGAACAAAGATCGCTGCGAGCATTTAAGTGAACTGCTCCCGGATGCCACTATCATCAACGGTGACGGAACGAACCGTTCTCTTCTTCTTGAAGAGGGACTCGCCGAATCCGAATCATTCGTTACCCTGACCAATCTGGATGAGGAAAATGTTTTTCTTGCCCTCTTTGCAAAAAGCATCTCCGATGCCAAACTGGTTGCCAAAGTCAACCGTCTGGAATTCGATGATGTCATCGATTCCCTGGATATCGGAAGTGTGATCTATCCAAAGAACATTACCGCAGATTATATCCTGCAGTATGTCCGCGCTACCCAGAACAGTATCGGAAGCAATGTGGAAACTCTTTATCATATTCTGGATGGCAATGCGGAAGCACTGGAATTTGCCATCCGCGAGGAATCTGCTGTGACGGATATTCCTCTTGCCGAATTGAATCTCCGCAAAAATCTCCTGGTCGGCTGTCTGAACCGCAACGGCCGTATCCGCATTCCACGTGGCCAGGATACCATTCAGGTTGGCGACACTGTGATCATCGTAACCACTCATAAAGGCCTCCGTGACATCACAGACATACTTGCAAAATAAAGGTAGGACAAAAAATGAACTATTCAATTATTGTTTATATTCTGGGATGGATCATGAATGTGGAAGCGGTATGTATGCTGGTACCTGGTATCACAGCCCTTATCTACCGCGAAAAAGCCGGAATCGCTTTTCTGATCACGATCCTGGCATGTCTGGCCATCGGCGTTCCGCTGGTCAGCCGCAAGCCCTCAAAAAAAGCATTTTATGCCCGTGAAGGTCTTGTTACCACTGCCTTAAGCTGGATCGTTCTCAGTATTGTAGGTGCTGTCCCATTCGTGCTCAGCGGAGCTATCCCGGATCCGATCGATGCTTTTTTTGAGATCGTCTCCGGTTTTACCACCACCGGCTCCAGTATTCTTTCTGATCCGACGCAGATGCCTTACTGCATCAACATCTGGAGATGTTTTGCCCACTGGATCGGCGGTATGGGAGTTCTGGTGTTTATCCTGACACTGCTGCCACTGGCAGGTGGTTATCATATGAACCTCATGAAAGCAGAGAGCCCCGGTCCTTCCGTAGGCAAACTCCTTCCCAAGGTTCAGGCCACAGCCAAAGTCCTGTACAAAATTTACATTGCACTGACTGTTGTGCTGATCATTTTTCTGCTGCTTGGCGGAATGCCGCTTTATGACAGTCTCTGTGCCGCATTTGGAACAGCAGGAACCGGTGGCTTCGGAATCAAATCCGACAGCATGGGAAGCTACAGTTTATATATCCAGATCGTCATTACGGTCTTTATGATCCTGTTTGGTGTTAACTTCAATGTCTATTTCCTGCTTCTCACCAAAAAGTTTTCACAGGCATTGAAATCCGAAGAAGTCCGCTGTTACTTCATTGTAATTATCGCGTCTTCCCTGATGATCGCATTTAATGTGCGGCATCTGTTCAATAATGTGTGGGAAGCACTCCAGCAGGCATTTTTCCAGGTGGGTTCCATTATCACCACGACCGGTTATGCCACCACGGATTACAACCAGTGGCCCGCAGTATCCCGTACGATCCTTGTACTGCTTACCTTCTGTGGTGCCTGCGCCGGCAGCACAGGCGGTGGAATCAAGATTTCCCGTCTTCTGCTCCTTGCAAAATCCGTTCGAAAAGAACTGCATCTTTATCTGCATCCCAATGCGGTAAAAAAGATCAAAATGGACGGAAAAGCTGTATCCCACGAAGTGATGCGTGCCACCAACATTTATATGATCGTCTATCTGATGCTTATGGCCGGGTCCATTTTTCTTATCAGTTTTGACGAATTTGATCTTGTAACAA
>CAVEKJ010000023.1:10440-14747 GCA_963616205.1 Prevotella sp. | reverse complement strand
CGGAGACATGTGGTTCTCATGGCCGCATACGCTGTAAGTAAGGCTGTAATTGGTCACATCAACCATAATGTAAAGATCTGTTCCGCGGACAGATTCCTTAATGTAACCTTTACCTTCACCAGTTCCGAAACGTGGGCATTCGCAGTCTACAAGGAAAGATTTCTCTGCATAGCCCTGAGGGATGATGGTGGATTTCTTGGCTGCTACAAGTTCTTTACGGAATTTAACCAGCTTTTTGTCAACCTCCTCGGCCAGTTCGCGGCATCCGGCAAGTGCAGCGATTCGGATCGGGGCAACAGGCATAGACTTCTCCAGCAATTCTATGTTTGGCATAATATTCCTCCTAAGTGTATGTCATAAAAAAATTCTCAGTCTATTTATAACATCAGACATACGTGTCAGTCAAGGTGTTTTCTCAAAGTGTTGATTTTTGGAAGCAAAGTTGTTATTATATACGGGATAGAAAAGGGAGATAATGATGAAATTAAGAAAGCATATGATTTCCAGGGTGCTGCCCGACAGTATTGCCGAGGAGCTGGGGCTGGAGCCGGGGGACAGACTGATTTCTGTCAACGGACAGCCTGTGGAGGATGTCTTCGATTACCGGTATCTCATGAATGAGGAGCTTGTGGTGCTTCTGGTAGAGAAGCCCGACGGTGAGGAATGGGAGCTGGAAGTAGAGAAGGAATATGAGGAAGACCTTGGAATAGAATTTGAGAACGGGGGACTGATGGATGACTATCGTTCCTGTTCGAATAAGTGTATGTTCTGTTTTATTGATCAGATGCCGCCGGATATGCGTGAGACACTGTATTTTAAGGATGACGATTCCAGGCTTTCCTTTCTTCAGGGAAATTATGTGACACTTACCAATATGAGCGAGCGGGATATTGAACGTGTGATCCGATATCATCTGGAGCCGATCAATATTTCGTTCCAGGCCATGAATCCGGAACTCCGGTGTAAAATGCTGCATAACCGCTTTGCAGGAAAGGCTCTGGAGAAGGTAGATATGCTGTATAATGCAGGGATCACCATGAATGGACAGATCGTGCTGTGCAAAGGTGTCAATGACGGAGATGAACTGGAATACAGCCTTGAGAAGCTTTCCGCTTATGCGCCGGTCCTTCAGAGCGTTTCAGTTGTGCCGGTAGGGCTGGGATCTGTAATATTCAAACGTCTGAAACCGCATTTTGCAGATGTCCTTTGATCGGATCAAAGACAGCAAAAAGGGTGACAGATTGTGAGAGGGAACGATTTACACAAAAGTGAGGTTAAAAATGGCAGAAGATATTGCGATTTCAGTAAATGATGTCAGTAAAATGTACAAACTCTATGATAATCCCATGGACCGTCTCAAAGAGTCCCTGGGATTATCCAGAAAAAAGAAATATAAAGAGCATTATGCTCTGAACCATGTATCTTTTCAGGTGCATAAGGGAGAGACTGTGGGAATCATCGGAACCAACGGTTCCGGTAAATCCACCATCCTGAAGATCATCACAGGAGTACTTTCTCCTACAGGTGGAGAAGTGGCTGTAAACGGAAGGATCTCGGCTCTTCTGGAGCTGGGAGCCGGTTTTAACGGAGAATATTCCGGACTTGAGAATGTATATCTCAACGGAAGCATGATCGGTTTTTCCAGGGAGGAGATCGACGCAAAATTGCAGTCCATCCTGGATTTTGCAGATATCGGAGAGTTTATCTATCAGCCGGTAAAAACATACTCCAGTGGTATGTTTGTACGTCTGGCTTTTGCGGTAGCCATCAATATCGAGCCGGAGATCCTGATCGTTGATGAGGCTCTTTCTGTAGGTGATGTATTTTTCCAGGCAAAATGTTATCGGAAATTTGAAGAATTCAAGGAAATGGGCAAGACCATTCTGTTTGTAAGCCATGACCTGAGCAGTATCGGAAAATACTGCGACCGTGTCGTGCTTCTCAACAAAGGTGAGAAGCTTGCAGAAGGCGGTGCCAAGGAGATGGTGAATCTCTACCGTCGAGTGCTGGTCAACCAGTATGACGATGCAGATCTGGAAGAAGATACCGGGAATACAGAGGAAGGACAGGCAGCAGAGGGAACGGCAGCCGGTGAGAAGGCTTCGAAGAAGGAGTACACCGGAGGCGGAACCGCTATGAAGGACAGCCTGAACCTGAATCCAAAAGTTCTGGAGTATGGCAGTAAGCTTGGAGAGATCGTAGATTTTGCCATCCGGGATGATACAGGAATGATCACCAATGTGATCGAAAAGGGCAAGGAATTTTCTGTTCAGATGAAGGTTCGGTTCCAGGCAGATATCAATGATCCGATCTTTGCGTTCACATTGAAAGATCTGAAAGGTACGGAGATCACAGGAACAAATACCATGTATGAACATACGCCTCTGAAACCGCAGAAAGCAGGCGATGTCCGTGAGATCACCTTCAGGCAGGTGATGCCTCTGGAAGCAGGGGAATATATGCTGTGTCTGGGATGTACCGGATATAAAGACGGCGACTTTACCGTATTTCACCGGCTTTACGATGTGTGCAACCTGACCGTGATCACAGATAAAAAGGCAGTTGGCTATTTTGATATGTTTTCCAAAGTATCTGTGAAATAAGTGGAGGAATTACTATGGCGGAGTTGAATTTAGATTATTATACGGCGAAGGACCATTATTCCGATGGGGATATTGAGGAAACACTTCTCAAAATGGCGCAGGAGGGGAAATCTTTTGAGGACCTGCCGGAGGATGAAGTGAGTTTTCCCATGGTTTATCATTTTTCGGGTCTTCGGGAAAATATCTTAAGCTGGTATCCCCTGAAAAAGACGGATTCCGTTCTTGAGATCGGAGCCGGATGCGGAGCCATCACAGGAATGCTTTGCCGCAAGGCCGGTCATGTGACTTCTGTGGAGCTTTCCAAACGTCGTGCAGACATTAATTATGCAAGAAACAAAGACAAAGAAAATCTCACGATCATGGTTGGAAACCTCAATGACATGGCTTTTCCGGAGAAATTCGACTATGTGGTAGTAAACGGTGTGTTAGAGTATGCCATGAGTTTTACCGAGGGAAAAACTCCTTATGAGACTTTCCTTCAGCGTATGGGCGCATACCTGAAGCCGGAGGGAAGGCTTCTGATCGCCATCGAGAACCGGCTGGGACTGAAATATTTTGCCGGAGCACCGGAGGATCATACAGATCTTCACTTTTTCGGAATCAACGGATATCCGGGAAATCAGTCTGTACGCACCTTTTCCAAGAATGAACTGGGAGAGCTGCTGGAAAACAGCGGCTTTCCTTTTCTGCGCTTTTACTACCCATATCCGGATTACAAATTTCCGACGGAGATTTTCACAGACGAGAGCCTTTACACCAATTCCTATGGAAGAAATTATCCGGTGTATACCGATAAGACAGCGGATCTTTTTTCAGAAAGCCAGGGAGTAAAAGCTTTCGAGAAAGAGAAGATCCTCAACAGTTTTGTGAATTCGTTTCTTGTGGAAGCAGGACGTACCGAGAACCAGGACCCGGAAGAGATCCTTTATGTGAAGCTGAACCAGGGACGAAAAGAGAAGTTCCGTCTTCTGACCAGGATCGTCCGTGAGAACGGAGAGGTCCGTGCGGAAAAAGAGGCCATGGTGCCGGAAGCAGAAGAATTTGTGGAAAGACTGGAAAAGCTTGGAACAGAGAGTACCGGTTCTGACAAATACAAAAACCTTCCCTGCAAAGCAGAAAACGGAAAGATCGCCTATCCGCTTCTTACCGGAAAGACCCTTCATCAGGAAATTGCGGAGCTTGCCCGTAAAGGAAAGATCGAGGAAATCAAAACTCTTCTTCAGAAGTTCTATCAGGAATTTTTCGCAGCCCGTAAGGTGATGGATTACAGCACGGAAGAGTTCCGTGAGTTGTTTGGCGGATATCCGGGAAGAACGGATTACGAATGTGTCTGCCCGGCCAATGTGGACCTGATCTGCAGCAATATCTTTATGGGAGAAAACGGAAACCAGATCATTGATTATGAATGGATGTTTGATTTCCCGGTGCCTGTGAACTTTATCATGTGGCGCCTGATCCATGAGCTGTATTCACACATTCCGGAGCTTACAGAATTATGCCACGAAGATGAGATGATGGCAGAGTTTGAGATCAGCTATACAGATTATGAGATCTTTATGAAGTGGACCATGCATTTTGTCTATGAATATGTGGGCTGTGGTTCACTGATCCCGTTTGAACAGAAAAAAGTGCCGGTTTCCGTAACAGAGCTTGTGAACCGGGAAAGAGAGAAACGCCAGATGCACAGCAAGATCTACTATGATC